>CAUUFL010000045.1:0-4720 GCA_963544545.1 uncultured Acholeplasmataceae bacterium | reverse complement strand
AGATTGCACCTTTAAAACAAGCCACAGACGCCGTGTTTTTAGATACATCGCACTTGACAATTGAAGAAGTTGCAAACAAAATTGAAAGTTTATATAAGGAGAAAATTAAAAATGGACAATAATTTACTAGATTCAGTTCAAGACTTTAGAGTTGGACAAACTGTAATGGGGACAGTTTACTCAATTAACGCCAAAGAAAACTCAGCACTCATAACTTATGGGGATTTTACAGAAGGTAAAATTTACCTTGACAACATAACTACAGACAAAAGTATTGAGTTTATCGCCAAAATTCTTAAAAAAGGCGACGAAATCAAAGCAGTTATTACCAAAAGAGACGCAGACCGCGGACAAATTCTGCTTTCTTGCTTACCGCTACTTGCTGAAAAAGACTGGCTTGAACTTAAAAATAAGTTCTCACAAAAAGAAATGATTGAAGTTAAAATTGCAAAAGTGTTGCCAAGTGGCTGCGTTGCCTACTTTAAAAGCCAAGAAGTCTTCATTCCTCGTTCTCAAATCGGATTTGACATTGTGAAAACCGTTAAAGTAAATGATTTGGTGGAAGTTGAGATTTTAGACTTAAAAGATGAGGAAGACTTTAAAAAAGTTGTCTGCGGACGCAGAGAAATTGCTGAAAACAAACGCGAGCAAGAGCAAAAAAACCAAGAAATCAGAAGACAAGAGCAACTAAACTCACTTAAAATTGGTGATTTAGTGGAAGCCGAAATTATTAAAGTAAACCCACTTTCAGCACTTGCTAAAGTGACTCCTGATTTAGTTGGTTTAGTTAGAATTTCGCAAGTTTCCCATATTCCGGTAGAATCAGTTTCTAGTGTTTTAAAAGAAGGCCAAAGAGTTACTTTAAAAGTGATTTCAAAAGAAAAAGGTAAACTAGACCTTTCTTACAAAGCAACTTTTGCCACCCCTTTTCAAACCTACATCGCTGCTAACGAAGTTGGCACAACCGTTAAAGGTAAAATCGCTAAAGGTATTCAGTTTGGCTTAATTGTAGAACTTGCCAAAGGGGTTTCTGGGCTTTTACATAAGTCTGAGTACTCACACAACCCAAACGACAACTTTGAGGCTTACCACCCAATTGGCTCAGAAATTGAACTAAAAATTATTAAAATTGACCAAAAAAACGAAAGAATTTCTCTTTCTAAAAAAGTGCTTATAGACAACCCTTGGTCTAGAGTTAAGGCCAGAGTCGGCGACACTGTAGAAGTCAAAATTAAAGAAATTAAACCATTTAACGGCGGTCTAATTGTTGAAATGGGCGAAGTTACTGGCTTTATTTCTTACTCAGAGTCTGGACTAAAAACAGGACAAGCACAAGATGAGTACTTTCAAGTTGGAGAAAAAGTTCAGGCTATTGTAACTTATTTAAACCCACTTAAATGGGAACTTAGTTTATCTATTTCTAAATTAAACAAAATTAACTCAGATTTAGAGACAAAAAAACTCGTAGAAGAAGAAAACAAAGAAGCCGAAGGTCAAGTTTTCACAATTGGGGATTTACTTGGCAAATAAGGAACTTACTAAATGAGTTTTAAAGTTGCCATTGTCGGCAGACCAAATGTTGGCAAGTCTAGTCTTTTTAACAGGCTAATTGGCGAAAGAAAAGCAGTTGAAGACAAAGAAGCCGGCTCTACTCGCGACCGTCTATACGGTCGCCTTACTTGGCAAGGCAAAGAAATTACTTTAATTGACACTGGTGGACTTGAATTTACTACGCTTTCTTTTGAAGAAGAAATTAAATACCAAGTAGAAGTGGCTGTGCTTGAGGCTGACTTGGTATTATTTTTAGTGTCCGCAAAAGCAGGACTTACTAAAGATGACTTGAAAATTAGTCAACTTTTAAGGAAATACAAAAAACCAACTTTATTCGCTGTCAACATGGTAGACAACGCAAACATGCTTCTAGATACTTATGAGTTTTATAATCTAGGTTGTTCTGAACTATTTCCGGTCAGTGCACAGCATGGAATTGGAACTGGTGACCTTTTAGACAAAATCAATACTTTTAACCAAAAAGAACAAAAATCTCCGCAAAACGACTCGGTAAAAGTTTGTATAATTGGCAAACCTAATGTCGGCAAGTCTTCACTGATTAACAAAATTGTGGGACACAAACGACTAATTGAGTCAAATATTGCCGGAGCTACACACGACGCAGTTGACGTATCTTACCGTTTCAACGAAAAAGAGTATGTTTTTGTTGACACTGCTGGTATTCGCAGGCCTTCAAAAGTTGTGGCTAACAACGAACGCTACTCAGTACTGCGTGCGATGTCTGCGCTAAGTGATGCTCAAATTGCGGTTTTAGTAATTGATGCGGCTAACATTGAGGCTCAAGACGAACATGTTGCCGGACTTCTAAAAGAAGACTACAAGGCATGTCTAGTGGTCGTAAATAAATGGGATTTAGTCGAAAAAACAAAGACTAAAGATGAGTTTAAACGCGAGTTTTTTGAGCGTTTTAATTTCCTTGAGTACGCAGAAATTGTTTTCGTCTCATGTCTTGAAAACAAAAAAGTGCACACTATTTTTCCAAAAATCGAGCAAATTTACGTAAACGCACAAAGAGAAATACCGACATCTACCTTAAACAATATCTTGGCTGAAATTACTTTTAAAAACCCACCCAAACAGTTTAACAACGGTCAGGCTAAGTTTAATTACTGTACGCAAATTAAAACTTTTCCAACAGTTTTTCTGTTGTTTGTCAACAATCCTCAATACGTGCATTTTTCCTATATTCGCCATTTTTCTAATGAATTTAGAAAATACTTTGACTTCAGCGGTGTTCCACTGAAGTTTGAAGTTCGCAGAAAAGGAGCAGACAAACTATGAAAATAACTGTGTTAGGCGGTGGTGCTTGGGGAACTACTTTAGCTCAAGTTTTTGCAGACAGTGGCCACCAAGTATTAGTTTACGAAATAAACGAAGCGTATAGAACAGAAATAAACTCAGGCAGGCACCCTATTTTTAAAGTAGAAATTGATAAAAACATTAAATCCACTAGTTCTTTAAAAGAAAGCGCTGAGTTTAGTGAAATTTTCGTAATTTCTCTGCCAACTAAATATATCCGTTCGGTATTAACTGAACTAAGCACTTATTTAGTGAAACCAGTTTCGTTTATTAACACCTCAAAAGGTCTGGAAGAAGGCAGTTTAATGCCTGTTTATGAAATTGTGAAACAATGCATTAAAACCGCTTTATTAAAAGATTATGCAGCACTAATTGGACCTTCTTATGCCGAGGAGTTAATCCTTAAAAAAATCACTTTTTTAACAGCAGCTTCTGCTAATTTAGAGTTTGCAAAAACTGTACAAAAACTAATTGAAAACAGTAAATATGTAATAACTTACCGCACTAAAGACGTAATCGGTTGCGAGGTTGCTGGAGTCGGCAAAAATGCGCTTGCCATAGTTTCTGGAATTATGGATGGACGTGCAATGGGAGAAAACGTACGCGCAGGTATACTAACCCGTGGTTTTTTTGAAATTGCTATGTTAATTGAAGCCTATGGCGGAAAAAAAGAAACGGCCTATGGACTACCTGGAATTGGTGACCTTATGCTAACTGCACTTTCTAAAAAATCTCGTAATTTCACTTGTGGGTTTAGATTGGGAGCAGGCGAAACTATTGAAAAAATCCTTGCAACTTCCGTTCAAACTATTGAAGGTATTGCCAATATTGAAGGGATTTATCACTTCGGAAAATCCAAAAATCTGCACCTTCCACTACTCTACACAGCCTACGAAATTCTTTTTAAAAACTGTACAATTGACAGTGAGATTGAGAAATTTAGACTAAATAATTTACGCGGGGAATTTTGAATTATTTGCCTTACAAGGCTTTTTTTACCACTTTTTTAGACAATTGTGCTATACTAATTTTGAACTAAGGAGATTAAAATGAACAGAACAGAATTCATTACAATAGTTGCTGAAAAAGCAAAAATCACTTATGAACGCGCAAGCGAATTTGTAGATATTTTTTCAGATGTTGTCATCAACACTTTGGCAACTGGTGAAAAAGTAACCTTAACTGGTTTCGGTACTTTTGAAGTTAGAGACCGTGCGGAGAGACACGCTAAGAACCCGCGTACAGGTGAAGACATTATTGTACCTGGACAAAAGTCTGCTGCATTTAAAGCAGGCAAATTTATGTCTGACGCCGTTAAAGGCAAAAATAGATAAGTCCAGCCTCCTTGGTAGACCTCCTTTTAAAAGGGTTCTTTTAATAAAAGAACCCTTTTTTAATTATTAAACTATAAACTAGGTGATTAAAATGACTAAAACTAAAAACCCATTTAAACTATTTTTTCATTATTTAAAAGATCGCGAGTTTAACAAAAAAGCAGCCCTAATAATGCTTCCGTCAATTTTCCAGCAAGTGATTTTTTCAATTTCTGGCTACATTGACACCATAATGGTCAACCGCTTTTCACCCGACTCTTTTGTCGGAGTTACAGCTGCAAATAAACTCATTTTTATCATGCTTTATTTTGCGGTAGGTGTAGCCGTTAGTCTCTCTATTTTTGTCTCTCAGTATTTTGGTGCCAATAAACAAGATAAACTAAAAGGCTGCATTCAGTTTGGCGCAATTATAGCCTTAGTTAGTTCGGTTTTTGTATTTTTACTGCTTTATTTTCTAAATCCGCTTTTAATTAAAAGCTTGCTACCAGGCACGGCAAATCAGGCTGCCTTAAAAG
>CAUUFL010000044.1:0-4732 GCA_963544545.1 uncultured Acholeplasmataceae bacterium | reverse complement strand
TTTAGGCGATATTCTTTAGCCATTTCCCAAATACCTTCCCAAGTTTTTACTTTTTCAGTAAAGTTAGGAATTTCTGCGGCAAGTTCTTTGTTGTAAAGAATAACTTCGGTAGAAAGGCCGAATGGAGTTGTGTAGATTCCTTTTTCAGAAAGAGGAGACTCTTTTACGAAATCATAGAAATGTTCATCCCAGTCTTTTTTAAAGTCTTGGTCGCTGATGTATTTTTTTTGAAGTTGAGTTCCTTCATTGATGAACTTAGTTAAGTCAAGGACATTTTTGCGGTTTTCGTTAAATGAAGCCACGTGGTCTGGGTAAGCAATGACTAAGTTAGGGCGATTGTTAGTAGAAAGAGTTTTGTCAATCGCACCTTTGATGTCTTGGTATCCTCCCTTTTGTTCAAGTTTAACGGTAATTCCGGTTTTTTTAGTGAAATCTTTTAATCTTTTTTCAATGGCAGTGATGTCTTTTTTACCAAAAGTGTGCCAAAAAGTAACATCGTATTTGCCACAAGCAGTTAAAAATAGTGTTGAGAAGATAGCGATAAATGCTAAAAATAATTTTCTCATAATTTTTCCTTGCAGGGTTATTTAAATTCTAACCCTTAGTTCCACCGCGGGCAACACCGCGCATGATATATTTACGAAGGAAGATAAAGACAAGCAGTAGTGGAATTAACACGATAACAGTTGCCGCCATTTGGCGTTCAACAGCGATTCGGTTAGACTCTTGGTCTACAAACGCAGAGCGCAACCATACAGTGATTAGCTTAAAGTTTTGGCCGGCTACTAAGTTTGGCCAGATATAGGCGTTCCAAGAACCCATTAGTTTCAAAATAGTGATAGTGATAATTGAAGAGTTGGCAAGTGGGACCATAACTTTCCATAAATACTTAAAGTCAGAAGTTCCGTCAACTTTGGCAGCATAATAAAGTTCGTTTGGAATTTGTCGGAAGTTTTGACGAATTAAGTAGATGTGGAAGACAGTGACTAAAAATGGTACAGTCATTGCGAGGAACGGAGCTCCTGAGAAAGCAGGTGCTTGGTCAGTCCAACCAAGTCGAGAAACTGTACCGTAATTTGTGATTACCATCATTTCACCTGGAATCATCATGGTAGAAAGCATTACTTTAAAGATAGTGTCTCGACCTTTGAATTCCAAACGAGATAGAGCAAACGCACCGATGATTGACATAAAGGTACCAACAATAGTTGAAGAAATACCCACAATTAAGGTGTTTAACAAGTATCTGGTAAAACGATCAGAAGGTGCGTTTTCTTCACCTTCAATTTTGCCAGGCAGCCCTTTTAACTCACTCGCTAGATTTTGGTATTTGCGGTCAGCAACTTGATAAGCCAAGTCTTTATTTCTTAGTTTTAAGTAATCAGGTTTATAAATTTGTTCGTCTTTCCAAGTTGCAAATTTAGTTAAATCAGCGTTATATTGAGCAGAAAACTTAGAAATATACTTACTAATATTTTCTAATTGAACTTGAATTTTAGCCTTTTCAGCGATGTTTTTAGCCTCTTTTATTTTAGTTTCTAGAATTGCTTTTTCGGTTAGTTTGTCTTTATATGCCTGATATGCGTATTTAGAGTTATCTAAAATATAAGGTTCAAGTGCTTGAGTGTAGTAGGCGTCTGTGTATAGATTTTTAGGATCACCTTTTAAAAGTGCGTCTAACTTAGTTTTTTCTGTGTCTGTTAAAGCAATTTTATCGCGTTCTTTTTTAGCAGTCTGAACAACTCCATTTGGACCTTCGTATTCTTTTAGTTTTTGTTGAAGTAAACGGATGTTGGTAAGTCTAGTTCCGTTAAAAGCGTATGAGTAGTTTTTCCAAGTCCAGGCGTGAGGGTAGAGAGTTGGCGGTTCTTCAAGGACTTCAGATTCGTTTTTAAAAGAAGTGTTTAACATCCAGTAAAAAGGCACGATAATCATTAAAGCCATAATAGTCAAAAAAATTATGGCAACAGTTTTTTGCGAGGTTGACTTAATTTTTTGATAGACTAGTTTTTTCTTAACATCAATTCTTTCATTCATTTTCAGAAAACCTCTTGTTAGTAGTGAACCTTTTTCTTAGATGCCCAAGTACTTACGAAAGTAAGCGCCAAAATAATTAAGAACAGAACTACTGCACCAGCCGCACCTTGTGCGTAGCCAGAGCCGCTGTCAGCTAGTTTGTCGTAAACATAACCAACCACGGTGTTCATTCTTGCGCGTAGAGTTGGGTCGTTAAATAGACCGATCACCGCAGCGTAAGTTTTAAACGCACCAATAAGTGAAGTAATTACAACGTATAAAATCATTGGCGAAATTAGCGGCACAGTGATTTTATAAAATGTTCGCCAAGATGAAGTTCCGTCAATTTTAGCAGCGTCGTAGTATTGTTTGTTAATGCCTTGAAGGGCTCCCATGAAAATCAGGATTTTAAGAGGTAGACCTGACCAAGTGATGTAAAACAAAGTAACTGCGCGCATTGCACCGTCTGTAGCAGCGGCATAGCCGTGTTGACCAACAGCAGCTGGGTTTAACCAGTTAGTTTTGCCAATACCAAATAGACCTAAAAATGAGTTAACTAAACCAGATTGATAGTCAAAAAGTACGGCAAACACTAAACCAATCGCGATAGTGTTAGTGATATATGGCAGGAAGAAAATTGTTTGGAAAAACGAACGAATACGTTTAACCGACATTAAAGACACACAAATTCCAAGAGCAATGATGGTAGACAGCGGAACTGTTACAAACACGATTAGAGCGGTGTTTTTCAAAGCCAGGCCGAAATCTGAGTGTTCAGCAAAAAGAGCACGGTAGTTGTCAAAACTAAAAGAACCTGGGCTAAGCGTTTGAATGTCACGGCGGAAAGTTGGGTCAAACGAAATTAAAATGGTTTTAATTAGTGGATAGAAAGTAAATATAACCATTAAGGTTAGAATTGGGAGTAAATACACCCAACCTTTGTTGTTTTGAAACCAGATTTTTAGTTTTCTTCGTGCATCGACACGGAAATGCATTAGATAATCCTTTCGCCAGTTTCTTCGTCAAAGACAAAGACTTTTGAATAATCTAGCGACATCTTAACTTTTCCGTCTTTTAGTTTTTTAGAGTCATTAACGTCAGACAAAATTACTCTAAATGTGCGGTGAGTAGCCTGAGGGTGAGCAGCGATTAAGGTCAAGTCACGGCCAATTGACTCAAAGTATTGGTAATTTAGAGTCAAGCAACCTTTTTCTGCGTCTACTGTGTAGGCCTCTGGACGAATACCAACTAGGTAATTTCTGTCTGGATACATTTTTGAGTGTTTTGCAATAATTGCCTCACCTTCTTTAGACTTGATAAAGTCAAGGAAGGCAGCCGCAATTTTGTCAGGAATTACAATTGGATATTGGCATGCCAAAATAGTTGAAACTGAGGCAAAGAAGTAAGTGCCTGTGCGCACACCTTCGTCAGTTGCGTTTTGACCATTTACTTTAATTTCTTTTAAGCCAGATTCTTTCAACATATCATATTGAATGAAACCAATTGCAAGCGGGTTTTCAGAAATTGCTTTAATTAACTCTTCGTTGTTTTGAACTGTAGTTTCGTGTAGAGTTGGAAGTGTTACTCCAAATATTTTTTTAGGTAGACGAATAATGTCTAGTTTTTGAAATGCTAGAGTTCTAACGCCACTGCGTTTATGGTGAAGCACGGTGTGGATTGATTTCTTCATGAAATCAATGTTTTCAGGAAGGGTTGTGTCTATTAGTTTGTCCCATTTAGTTAATTTCTTTTGGAAAATTGCTTTCAGGGTAGCAGAAGATAGTTCTGAAAGTGGTGAGTTTGGAGCAACTACCGGAACTACGGCTTTAGCAGTGAAACGGCGAATAAAGCGTTTAGTTGCGCGTTCAAAGTTAGGGTTAAGTTCACGGTTTACAAGGCCAAGGTGGAAACGAGGGTCAATGTATGGAGAGCGGTCTGCTTCAATTGTCTTAATTTGTTCTTGAAATTGACTGATTTTATCCTTAGCGGCTTGAATTGCTAGGTCTAGTTTGGCAATTTTTTGTTCAAGTTTAGTTATTTTAACTTCGTCAACAAAGTCTTTATTTGCTTTAACTTCTTTAACTTGTGCTTCGGTTCTTGCAATTTTTGCCTGGTAGTATTCAATTTGGTATTTTTTGTATTCTATTTTTTGGTTTAACTTAGCAACTGCTAAGTCTTTAGTTTTCTTAGGTGCTTTGCGGCGGTTACCTTGAACTAAGGTGAAACCTTCAGTTGCTCCGTTTAAAGTAAAGTCATAAAGGAAGCCACCCGCGATTTTAGAAAACTCAGCAAGAAGTGGTTCAATTTCTGCTTTAAGTTGACCACATCCAGCGATGTGCAAGGTTACATCTGAGTTGTCGCGCTCTACTACTGGGTGGTTTTGTTTAAGTTCAGCCCAAGATTTAACTACGGCTTTTGCGCCTTTGGCAGAAAGTATGTCTTCGTCTCCCACAAACACACGGTCTTTCTTAATGTGTGCTTTAAATAGGTTAATTGGCGGAGTTCCAAGGAACTTCGCAACAAACAAGTTAGCAGGGTTGTCGTAAATTTGTTGAGGAACACCACGTTGTTGTTCAACACCCGCTTCCATTAAAACTATCTCGTCGCAAATTGACATCGCTTCTTCTTGGTCGTGAGTCACGAAAACTGCAGTAATTCCAGTTTCTTTTTGAATACGTTTAATCTCTTCACGCATTTGTAGGCGCAGACGAGCGTC
>CAUUFL010000043.1:0-4984 GCA_963544545.1 uncultured Acholeplasmataceae bacterium | reverse complement strand
CATTGACCTTCGCGACCGCTACCGTTTACTTCAATTGATTGTCAGACCAGAAAACCCAATTTACGAAGTTGCAGAAACTCTTAGGAATGAGTTTGTAATTGAAGCAAGCGGAACTTTAGCCCTTCGCGAATCTGAAAACAAAAATCTAGATACTGGACGCTTTGAACTTGAAGTTAATACTTTAAAAATTTTGAGTACTGCCAAAACCCCACCGCTAATTGTGGCAGATAAGACAGATGCTCTTGAAGACGTGCGTTTAAAATACCGTTATTTAGACCTGCGTAGACCTGTGCAAAAGTCATACATTTTAAAAAGAGCAGAAATTGTGCGTTCTGTCAGAAAATCTCTAGAGTCCATGGATTTTGTGGAAATTGACACCCCAATTTTAGCGAAATCTACCCCAGAAGGAGCACGAGACTATTTAGTGCCAAGTAGACTTTATCATGGCCAGTTTTTTGCACTTCCTCAATCTCCGCAAATCTATAAACAACTTCTAATGGTTGCTGGTTTTGAAAAATATTACCAAATTGCCAAGTGTTTCCGTGATGAGGACTTGCGTGCAGACCGCCAACCTGAGTTTACCCAAATTGACATTGAGGCTTCTTTTGTTGACGCAAAACAAATCATGCGAATGGTTGAAAAGATGTTTAAAAAACTCTTTAAAGATGTGCTTAACTTTAATTTACCACGCAAGTTTCCAGTTTTAAAATTTAAAGACGCAATTGCTAAGTACGGCTCAGATAAACCAGACTTAAGATACGACTTAGAAATTACCGACTTTGCTTGGCTAAAAGCAGCGGGTTCATCATTTATTAACTCATTTAAATCTATTCGCGGTATTCGTTTTCAAGCAAACGATAAGTTTACTCGCAAAGTCTTAGATGAACTTAGTGCTCTGGCTTTAAAAAACTCACTTGCGAAAACCGCATTTTTAAAAGTTACAGACGGTAAACTAAGTGGTTCTTTAGCTAAAGAATTAACAGACAAAGAAATCGCTAAACTGAACTTACAACCTGGAGAAATCGTTTTCCTTGGACTTGGAGAATACGGAAAAGTTTCAAAAGGCTTAGGAGCAGTGCGTGTGCAAATTGCTAACTTACTTGAGTTAGTTAAGCCAAACGACTTTAAAGTTCTTTGGGTTACTGACTTTCCTTTATTTGAAGTTAATCCAGAGACCAAAGTTCTTGAGTCGATGCACCACGCTTTCACGCAACCTAAAAATCCAGAAATGCTTAAGAAAAATCCTGAGAAATGTTTAGCAAGACACTATGACCTGGTGCTAAATGGATACGAACTTGGCTCTGGCTCAATTCGAGTACATGACTCTAATCTACAGGCTGAAATCTTTAAAACAATTGGACTAAGTGAAGAAGACATCAAACAAAAGTTTGGTTTCTTAATTGAGGCTTTTCAATACGGAACTCCACCGCATGGTGGAATTGGCCTTGGTCTTGACCGAATTGTTATGATAATGTGTAATACCACTAATATCAAAGATATCGTTGCATTCCCTAAAACTCAATCTGCTCGTGATTTAATGAACGATTCGCCAAATTCTGTTTGGGACACACAACTGGAAGAACTTGGAATTGCTGTTAAGGAGCAAGAATAATGAAAAGAGAAAACTTTATTTCGTGGGATGAGTATTTTATGGGCATTGCCAAACTGTCGGCAAAACGCTCAAAAGACCCCAATACCCAAGTTGGGGCTTGCATAGTTAATGCAGATAAACGAATTGTGGGAATTGGCTACAACGGTTTTCCTCGTGGAATTTCTGATGATAATTTTCCGTGGGAACGCTCAGGTTCTTATGAAAACACTAAGTACCCTTACGTTGTGCACGCTGAGATGAACGCAATTTTTAACTCAATTACCGCAGTTAAAGACTGCGTAGTTTATGTTAACTACTTTCCGTGCTCTGAGTGCATGAAGCATTTGGTACAAGCCGGAATTAAAAAAGTAATTTACGAACAGATGTATATGCCGGACTCTCCGCAAACCGCTGCTTCTAAGAAAATGGCGGAAGCAGTCGGCATTGAAGTTCAACATTTTGTGTTAAATGAAGAAAAGTAAGATACTTAGCAACTTAACCATTCCTTTAGTTTCACTTGGTTTTTTGTTAAGTGTTGTGGCTTTTGACTTAATTTCTAAAGCCATAGTTGCGGCTAACTTACCACTTGGCGAAAGCAAAACTATCATTCCTTATTTACTTGAGTTTTCACACATCAAAAACAGAGGTGCTGCCTACGGTTCATTTAGTCAAAGCAGAGTTTTTTTAGTGATAATTACTCTACTTGGCTTAGCTACTTTACTAGTTGCTCAGTCTTATTTTATTTACAAAAAAAATAAAGTAATGGCCGCCTTTATCTTGCCGATGCTCTCAGGTGGAGCACTTGGCAATGCGTTTGAACGTATTTTTTTGCCAGAAGGAGTTACTGACTTTATAGTTTTCCCTTTCATTCAGGGCAAACTGGCGTTTAACTGCAATGTTGCCGATATTTTTATTAGTATTGGTTTTTTAGCGTTAGTTGTTTATTTAATTGTTTATTCAGTTAAAAAAGCAAAAGCTAACCCAAATAAAAATTATAAAAAACTAATTAAAAACACAAGCAAAGTAAATGAAAGTAAAGACACTGGCTATCTTTTGACTGGCAGTGGTGAACAAAGCGATGTTTTACTTACAAAGATTAGTGAGACAAACCAGAGAGCAAAAGCACTTTTAAAACATTTTGACCCTAAAACTAAGCACACTATTTTTATAGACTTAGACGGTACGCTACTTGAAAAACGTTCAGATTGCTCTGAATTTACGAAAAAGACTTTGCACAAAGTTGAAAAAAACGGACATACGGTGATTTTAGCATCAGGTAGACCAAAGGTTGGTGTTGACTACATCTATAAAAACTTAGGACTAAAGTCAAAATATATAATTGCCGACAATGGGGCTGCTTTAATTGATATGCATACAGGCAAAACTGTATTTAGAAACTACATTAAGCCTGAACTGTTTTTGAGTTTAGTTGATAGAAACGCAAATATAGTTGAAAGTTACTTATTTAATGTGGACAATTTATGTTATGTCTACAATTATGACGATCGGCTGGCAAGATTTTCTTTTTTTGCTGGTCAATCTGAGGTTAAAATTATTGAAATTACCAAGGAAGATAGTGGTTCTTTACCAGACTTTCCAGGAGCGCTGGTGCTTTTAAAGCCGGACACTGCCAAGATTTTTGAAGAAAACATTTCTAAAAACTTTGCTAGCCTTGGATTTAGATATTACTTTGATGTTTTTACAGAAGACGGTAATTTCCCACTTTATGAAGTTCATATCAAAGGACAAAGCAAAGCAATTTCAATATCGGAACTCGCAAAATCAAAAGAGGTTAATTTAAACCATACGATTGCTTTTGGCGACAATGTTAACGATGTTGAGATGCTTGATTTAGTAAAATATGGCGTTGCTATGCGAAATAGTCGCGAAGTTTTGTACCCGCACGCTAAGTTATTTACTGAGCACACTAACAAAGAAGACGGAGTTGCTAGGTGTTTAGCTGATGTCTTTAAATTAACTTAAAAAATTTTAAACTAACAATTTAGATTAGAATTAACTAATCGCTGAGGATAAAAATGAAAAAAATTAGTCAAAATAAATTATATTTATATTTTAGTATTTTAGTCATTATAGTTGGTATTTTAGCAATTATTTTTGGAACAGTTTTTGGCATAAAAAGTAAAAATGCCCGAACTGTCAGTCATGTTGAAATTACTTTTCACTCAAAAACAGGAAAAGAAATAGCTAAAAGAAAGTTCAAATTAGATGAAAAAATTAGTGTATCTTTTTCAAACGAAGAACTTGAACTTGCAAAAAATGAAGAATTTCTTGGTTGGTCAAATATCCAAAATAGCAAAACATATATAACTGAACTTAAAGCCAAAAAAAGAATACACAAACTGTATCCAGTTTTTAAAATCAATGAAGAAAATTCTTTAGTTAGCTACATGGTAGTTCATTTACTTGAAAAACAAGGAAAAGAAAGTTCACTTGACAATACTTACGAAAAATTTGAAGAAATCAAAACTAACCAAAATGTCAAAGATGGTGCTGTTTACCAAGATTATACTAACCTTGACACTCAACTTTATGAAAAAGACACTAATCATCCTGACAATAAATTAACAGCAAAACTTACCGTTGGCGACAACACAACAGAGGTTCGCCAATACTATAAATTAAAAGAAATCACAGTCAGTTTTAAGAAAAGCGAAGGTATTGCTGCCTTAACTTTTGAAACACTAAAAGTTAAAAAAAACAGAAGTATCACTTTACCTAACTACACCCTTAAAGACACTCACAATTTCCTTGGTTGGGCTTATACCCTAGATGGTGCTGTGCAAACTGAGTTTGTTGTCGCAAAAGACATAGAGAGTTTGGAATTACATGCTAGAACTGAATATCAAGACAGAGAAATCACATACACTGTAAAAAATGAGAATACTGATGGTACTTTTGTGGAAAAAATGATAAGTAAGAGCGGAAAAATTGCATCTACTCATACAGTTGAGTACGCGAACCCTGACACATCTGTTTATCAAAAACCCGTTTTTAGTGTTGAAAAATTTACAGTTAATGCAGATAAAACTCAAAATAAAGTAACTGTTACTATACTCAGAAGAGTTTACAAAATTACCTTTGAAGTTAAAAACCACATGAGTTCTTTTGCTGAAAGAACGATTAGACATGGTGCTAAAATTGGTGCGATTGACGAAAGTCAGTTTGCAGCACAAGGTCTTGGTATTAGAAAAGTGGAATTAGACGGTAAAGAGAAAACTAAGAAAGAAATTGAAAATTACTTAGTTCAAAAAAATCATAAAGTAACTTTGCATATTGGTAAACTTACTAAGAAGTTTGGTGTATACCCACAAACTAAAGTTGACAATCCTGCTAGCATTCAACATTTAAAAGATGAAGTACACGAACTTAAGT
>CAUUFL010000042.1:0-5126 GCA_963544545.1 uncultured Acholeplasmataceae bacterium | reverse complement strand
CCTGTTATTGCGGTTAATTATTTTGCAATAAAGGTCGTTAAGGTCAGTTGTTGCAAAACGGCCTCCGTCTAGTTGGACCATCGGACGAAGGTCTGGCGGGATTACCGGGATTACCGGCATAACAATCCACTCAGGTTTGTTGTCAGATGAGTAGAAGGCTTCTACGATTTCCAGACGTTTGATGATGTTTTGACGTTTTTGTTTTGTTGAAGTTCTGAATTTCTTACGAAGCACTCTAATTTCGTGGTCTAAATCGAGCGCTTTTAAAAGGGTTTGAATGGCCTCAGCACCAGTTTGCGCCTGAAAGCGACCATAGTACTCTTCGTTAATCGCGGCGTAGTCTTGTTCTGACAAGATTTGTTTGCGTTTAAGTGGGGTGTTGCCTGGGTCTGTCACGATGTAGGCAGCGTAGTTGACAACTTCTTCTAAAGATTTGGCTTTAATTCCAAGTAAAATCGCAAGCCTTGATGGTGAGTTTTTGAAAAACCAAGTGTGGACAACTGGACTTTTTAGTTCAATGTGTCCCATTCTTTCGCGGCGAACTAGAGACTCGGTAATCTCAATTCCACATTTTTGACAAATTTGGCCTTTGTTGCCACTTTGTTTCTTACCGCAAGCACATTGAAAGTCTTTAGTTGGCCCAAATATTTTTTCGCAAAACAGCCCACCAACTTCTGGCTTGGCAGTTCGGTAGTTAATGGTTTCGTGAGACTTAACTTCCCCGTAAGACCAAGTTCTAATTTCATCTGGTGACGCTAAGCGAATTCGCATGTGTCGATATAGTTTAGAGCCGGTGATGTGTGTGTCGTCAACTGATTTTAAACGCTCAGCGACGTTAATTTCGGCAACCTTAGTTTGAGATGAAACTAAGTCTAGTTTTTCGTCAAAATCAGCCTCAGTTAACGGAGTTTGACCGTAGAAGGCAAAAAGTTGATTGGTTTCGGCTAAAAGAAAGTCGTCGTCTTTTAAAATTTGAAATAAGTTAGAACGTGGTGCGGTTAAGATTGACTTAAGGTCAGTAAATCCGCTTTCTTTGAAAAACTTAATGACATCACTTTCGGTAAATAGTTGTTGAATTTTTTCAGGTAAATAGTTTTTAGTCAAAAGCGTTTTGATGTCTTTCAGTACATCTTCTGAACACTCTGCAAAAATACTTTGGTATTGCGAAACTGAAAATAAGTTTAAATCACCTAAAGTGTGAACGGCGATATTTTTTAAGAACTCTTTGGTTTCTTCAGAAATGATTTTAATGTCTTTAATGCTTTGTTTTTCGTAGGCTTTTAGCATTTTTAAATACCTCCATTACTGCGGGCAGGTTTTAAGTCAAGCAGTGATTTAACGGCGTCGTTTTCGCCAGTTTCTGAGTTAATTAACTCAACGTAAATACCAAGGGCTTGCAGTTCTCGGGTCAACACGTGGAAAGATTCAGGCAGAGATGGACGCGGAATTAAGTTGCCTTGAGTAATTGCGGAATACGCTTTGTTTCTACCAACTTTGTCGTCTGACTTGATAGTCAGCATTTCTTGAAGGACATGGGCAGCACCGTAGCCGTATAGCGCCCAAACTTCCATTTCCCCAAGTTTTTGGCCACCGTTTTGGGCTTTTCCACCCATAGGTTGTTGAGTTACTAAAGTATAAGGTCCGACGTTTCTAGCGTGTAGTTTATCGTCTACCATGTGCGATAACTTAATCATGTACATCACACCAACTGAAACTGGATTTCTAAAAGGCTCACCAGTTCTGCCGTCGTAAAGTGTCATTTTACCGTTTAGTGGTAAGTTTGCTTCTTTTAAGATATCGACAAGATCTGCGTTTTCAACCCCGTCAAAAACCGGAGTTGCAATTTTAATTCCAAGTTTTTTAGCAGCATACCCTAGATGCAACTCTAAGATTTGGCCGATGTTCATACGAGAAGGTACACCAAGTGGGTTTAGCATGATGTCAACAGGTGTTCCGTCTGCCATGTATGGCATGTCTTCACGTGGCACGACTATAGAGATAACACCTTTGTTTCCGTGGCGTCCTGCCATTTTATCGCCTTCTCTGATTTTTCTTTTTTTAGCAATAAAAACTTTGATTTGTTCGTTTACAGAAGGTGGAAGTTGGTCTTTGTTTTTCTTAGAAAAATACTGGATTTTTTGAACAATTCCTCCACCACCGTGTGGAACTCTTAGCGAAGTGTCTCTGTATTCTTTGGATTTTTCGCCAATAATTTCTTGAATTAGTTTTTCAGCCGGAGAAGGCTCTGCTCCACCTTTAGGGGTGATTTTACCAACTAAAATGTCGCCTTCTTTAACTTCAGAACCAAGCAGGATTACACCTTTTTGGTCAAGTTTAGCCACAGCCTGGCGGTTGGCATTTGGAACTTCGTTAGTAAACTCTTCTTTTCCGATGTTGTTGCGAAGGTCTCTGGTTTGAATTTGGTATTCATCAATATGAACAGACGTATAGACGTCGTTTTTAACTAAGTCTTCAGAAACGATAACGGCATCTTCAAAGTTATAGCCTTCCCAAGTCATGAAAGCAACTGTAACGTTGCGGCCAAGCGCAAGCTCTGCGTTGTCAGTAGAAGGACCGTCGGCAATAGTTTCGTTTAGGTCAACCCAGTCACCAACGTTAACAATTGGTTTTTGAACAATAGAAGTATTTTGGTTTGAGCGTTCGTAGTTAATCAGTGTATAGACATCGGTGTCAGACAGACCATATTTATAGATTTTAATGGCTTGTTCTGCTGACCAGTCTGAGTTTGGTGCAAACAAGATTTCACCGTCGTATTTAATGGTTTTCTCAGGAATTGGCAAAATGTCAATGCGTTTGGCGTCAACGTAGACAGCATACCCTGCGTTTTTGGCAACCACAGAAGTTCCTGAGTTTTTAGCAGCACGATACTCAATTCCGGTTCCAACTAGTGGTGCCTCTGGTTTGATAACTGGCACGGCTTGACGTTGCATGTTGGCACCCATTAAACAACGAGACGCCTCGTCGTGTTCAAGGAAAGGAATAGTAGCAGTCGCTACAGACACGATTTGTTTAGAAGAGACGTCCATGTACTGAACGTCTTCGCGGGCAAAAATACCAGTTTCACCGCGTAGTCTACCCGTAACTGTTGGTTCTTTAATAGTTCCGTCTGGATTTAACTCAGTCGCAGCTGAGGCAATTACTGCGTTGTACTCTTCGTCTGCAGTTAAGTAAAGATGGTGGTCTACTACTTTTGGCACGCAAACTCCGTTGACCTTATTTGTGCGGTCAAGTTTAAAGTAAGGAGTTTGAATAAATCCATATTTGTCAATTTTGGCATAAGAAGAAAGCGAAGAAATTAGACCGATAGATTGTCCTTCTGGGGTTTCAATTGGACAAATTCGGCCGTAGTGCGATGCGTGAACGTCACGGACTTCAATACCAGCACGATCACGAGAAATTCCGCCGCTTCCAAGTGCCGATACACGGCGTTTTTGAGTAAGTTCAGCCAAAGGGTTGGTTTGGTCCATGAACTGAGACAATTGAGATGAACCGAAAAACGCATTTAGCACAGTTGTAAGTGGTTTAGTGTTCATAATTGCCGGAATAGTGATGTCTGCAAAAGACTTAACCGACATTTTGTCTTTAATGTTTTTCTCGGCTCTAGCCATACCAATTCTAAATTGGTTGGCAAGCAGTTCCCCAATTAAACGGACACGACGGTTTCCAAGGTGGTCAATGTCATCAGTTTGGCCTATGTTTTCATATAAGTTCAAAAAGTAAGAAATACCAGCAACGATGTCTGAAACCGTAATATAGGTTTTAGCCTCACGGCTGTCGTTACCAATTACACGAATTGCTTGAGATTCACCTAAATCAGTTCTCTTAACAACGTCTAGTATTTCAGCGTAGACTGGTTGTCTTTGTGCAGGTTTTTCAAAAACGTTTCCAGTTAAAAAGTAGTTTAAGACTTTTTCGTCAAGTCCATTTCTAAGTTCACGAAGAGTTCTTAGAACTTGCTCGTCAATTTGAGTGCCGGCGTCAAAAACGACTTCGCCAGTTTTGATGTTGTAAATTGGTTCTGTAGTAACCAACTGCACGTGGTCGCCTTCTCCAACATACTCAGTTAAGACAGACGCTTTGTCGATGTTTTGCAGAGAGTTATCGGCAGAAATAACTTCTTTTCTAAATAAATGACGGTTAGCGTCAAGTACTTTTAAAGCCTCTTCGTCAAGTAAAGTGTTGGCAGCAATGACTACTTTGCCTTTTGCGTCTTTTAAATCAGCAGCAAGATATGTGTTTTTAACACGGCTAAGTACGTCTAGTTTTTGGTTAAACTTATAGCGTCCAACTCCAAGTAAGTTGTAGCGGCGAATGTCAAATAGACGTTGGCGAATTAACTCGCGTGCACCTGAAACTGGAATAATTTCGCCTTGTCTTAGTCTAGAAACGATTTCAACTACAGCATCGTCTGAAGTCTTAGTTACGTCTTTCTCAAGGGTTTCTTTAAGTTGCTCTGATTTAAATAGTTTGTCAATTTCTTTGTTTGAAGGAACACCAAGGGCTTTAATAAAAGTAGTTAACGAGATTTTTTTAGAGCGGTCTAATTTTGCCCAAAGTAGTTCTTTGTTGCCCTCTTCAAACTCAACCCAAGCACCGCGGGTTGGAATCATTTGACCAGAGTAGATAACCTTGTTGATTTTTTTGTTGATGTCTTTAGTGTAATAAACTCCACTTGAACGCACGATTTGCGAAACCACCACACGTTCAGCACCGTTGATGATAAAAGTAGCAGTTGGAGTCATTGAAGGCATTTCTGTCAACAAGACTTTTGCTTCTCTAAGTTCACCGGTGATGCAGTTTTCTAACTTCACATCGGCCATCACTTGTGCTGAGTAGGTAATGTCTCTAGTTTTAGATTCAGCGATGGTGAAATTAGGTTCTTGAACTTCAACGCTTTCAAAGTACAGTTTAATGTCCCCATTGTTTCCTTCAATTGGTGAAAGTTCTTTTAGCAATTCAAGTAAGTCTGATTTGATAAATTTTTCAAAAGACTGTGTTTGAATTTCAATCAAGTCAGGCAAGTCAACATCGTACATCATTTTTGAGTAATTACGACGTTCAGTTTTTTTGCCATATTTTATGTTTTTATAACTCATTTTTCCTCC
>CAUUFL010000041.1:0-5276 GCA_963544545.1 uncultured Acholeplasmataceae bacterium | reverse complement strand
AGTTTACGAAAATCAAAGTGCCGATGCGAACAATTCCTTAGCTAAAGAAAACCCACTGACTGCCTACATGTTTGTCGGAGTTAACGGTTCTGGTAAAACAACAACTATTGCAAAACTTGCCGCGAGATTAAAAAAACAAGGAGAAAAAGTACTATTGGTTGCTGCCGATACATTTAGAGCAGGTGCAGTTGACCAGTTAGTTGAATGGGGAAAACGCCTAGGCATAGACGTATTTTCAAACCCCAACACCAAAGACGCTGGTTCAGTTTGCTTTGATGGTCTTGAAAAAGCAATTAAAGAAGAATATACCTATTGCTTAATTGACACCGCAGGACGTCTGCAAAACAAACAAAATCTAATGGCCGAACTTGCCAAAATTAAAAAAATAGTTGTCAAAAAACTAAACAAAGAGCTAAGTGAAACTATTTTGGTAGTAGACGCAAACCTGGGGCAAAACTCATTTGAACAGGCTAAATCCTTTAAAGAAATCACCGATATTTCAGCACTTGCTTTAACTAAAATGGACGGAACTGCTAAAGGTGGTATCATTTTTAGAATTAAAAGTGAACTAGGTATTCCAACTAAACTGATTGGAGTTGGCGAAAAGGAAAGCGACCTTTTAGACTTTGAACTTGAGCGTTATATGTCCGTTGTTTTTCAGGAACTTTTTTCAAATGAAACCGTTTGCTAGTAAAGAACATTTAATTTCACTTTACTTAACTTACTCACCTCTGCTTACCAAAACCCAGGCTGATCACTTTCACGCACACTACTTTTTAGACTACTCACTGGCAGAAATTGCCGAAAACTCTAAAATTTCTAAAAACGCTGTTTTTCTTTCACTTAAACAAACCGAGCGTAAGTTAATTGATTTTGAAGAAAAATTAAGTTTGGTCAAAAGAGCCAAAAAACGCATAGGTAAACTCAAAGAAATTGCAAAAAAATACAATATTCCACTTAGTGAACTGATAGAAGAGACAATTGATGAGGTTTAGTTATGTCACTTGCAGATAAAATACAAATGGCCCTGCGTAAAGTAACTGGCACTGCTAAGTTATATGAGGGCGATATTGAAAAAATGATGAAAGAAATTAGGCTTTCTTTATTGGAAGCCGACGTTTCTTATGCAGTTGTAAAGAAATTAAGTACTGCAATTAAAGAAAAAGCCTTAGGTCAAAAAATCTTAAAAGGTCTAAATCCAGGCGAGCAAGTTGTAAAAGTTGTAAAAGACGAGTTGACCCAAATCATGGGCACAAACCCTCGTCTACTTGAGTTTACCGCTAACCCTACTTTGATAATGTTAGCGGGCTTGCAAGGTTCTGGTAAGACCACAACTTGTGCTAAAATCGCTAATCTTGTTAAAACCAAAGAAGGCAAAAACCCACTGTTAGTTGCCTGCGATATCTACAGACCGGCTGCGATTAAACAACTTAAAACACTAGGCTCTTCAATTGGCGTTAAAGTGTTTGAAAATGGCTTAACTGACCCGCTTTCAACAATTAAAGAAGCACTTGCTTACGCAAAAGAAAGCCTACACGATGTGGTAATTATTGATACAGCGGGCCGTCTGCAAATTGACGACGTGCTAATGCAGGAACTAAAATCAATTCAAAGCAATTTCAAAATTAACGAAACCATATTAACACTAGACTCAATGGCTGGCCAAGAGGCTGCAAATGTTGCTAAAACCTTCATGGAAAATATTTTTGTCCAAGGTGTGGTTTTAACTAAAATTGACGGAGACTCAAGAGGTGGTGCTGTGCTTTCGGTTAAAGCCGAGTCTGGTGTGCCTATCATGTTTCAAACTTTTGGCGAAAAAATTGAGGACATCGAAGTATTTCACCCAGAACGCATTGCTAACCGTATTCTTGGGATGGGCGACCTGCTTACCTTAATTGAAAAAGCCGAAGAAAGTTTTGAAGAAAAAGAGTCAAAAAAACTAATTGATAAAATTAAAAATAACACTTTTGATTACAGCGACTTACTTAAACAATTTAAGTCTATGAAAAAAATGGGATCAATCGCCAAAATTTTTTCATTTATCCCAGGGCTTTCGCAAATCAAAAAAGCCTTGAGCGAAATAGACGATGATACTTTTTATAAATACGAACACATCATTCAGTCAATGACTAAGCAAGAGCGCAAAGACCCTGACTTAATAGCCTACTCAGATACTCGTCGTATGCGAATTGCCAAGGGTTGCGGGATGCCAACTCGCGAAGTTCGCAAACTAGAGCAGGCTTTTTCTAAACAAAAGCAAATGATGAGACAAATTTTTGCAAACAACTTAGACTTAGACTTAAACGAACCACCAAAGGATGATGAACTTACTAAAATGTTTGAAGAACTGCAAAGCAAACTGCTAAGCGGCCAAAGCCAAGGGCAGACAAAAAAAGGCAAAGGCAAAAACAAACAAAGAAGGTGGTTTTAAATCACTATGTCTAGACTAATTTTAGTAGACGGAAACTCACTTATCTTTAGAGCCTACCACGCAACTGCGTATACTGGCCAGATTTTGAGAACTTCCAAAGGCGTGCCTACCAATGCCTTGCTTGCGTTTATCAATATGTTTAAAAAAATTCTTGCCAAAAAACCCACACACATCGCAGTTACCTTTGACTTAAAGGAGCCAACTTTTAGACACAAAGTATATGCAGACTACAAAGCAGGGCGGAAAGCAGGTGACCTTGAACTTTTTCAGCAGTTTGACTCAATTAAAAGATATCTTGCTCTGCAAGGTGTTGCTTGCCTTGAAAAACCAGGCTATGAGTCTGACGATATAATTGGCTCAATTTCTAAAAACTCACCTGAAATTGACGAAGTTATAATTTATTCGTCTGACCGAGACTTGTTGCAACTGGTTGACAAGAAAACGACAGTTTCTTTAATCAAAAAAGGAATGGGGGAAATTATTGAGTATACTCCTGATGTCATATTTGCAGAATATGGCCTAGAACCCCTCCAGTTAATTGACCTAAAAGCACTGCAAGGAGATACTTCTGACAACATCAAAGGAGTTGCTGGAATTGGGAAAGTCACTGCACTTAAACTAATTCAAACATACGGCTCTGTTACTAATTTATACGCGCACATTTCTGAGTTAAAAAGAGCCCAAAAAACTAAGTTAGAAGACGGTAAAGCAGACGCTGAACTTTCTTATTTTCTTGGAAAAATTTACACAGATAAGTTATTTTCAGCGGAAGTGACTCAAAAACAACCAGCAGACGAAGCGGGTTTGCAAAACTTTTTTCGTGAGTTTGAGTTAAATCAACTCTACAGAGAAAAAGCAGTTTCAAACAACACAAGCACTTTTATTCAAAGTTTTCAGTATGCAACTGAAGAAAAAGAAATCGCTGAGTTTTTAAAAACACCATCTACCTTGTTTGCTGAGTACACAGATAAAGACGAACTAATTCACCTGGTTTTATTTAACAAAACCAATTACTTGTTTTTAAAAAAAGAACAAGTGTTTTCTAGTCCTGCGTTTTTAGCCTTTTTAAAAAACGAAACCAACACTGTTGTCTTTAACTTAAAAAGATTTATCAAAGTTTTACTTAAAAACCAAATTGAGTTTAATTTCACTAAGTTTGACTGCGCACTTTTACTTGCCTACTGCAAGGACGCAGAAAACGGCACACAATACTTTAATTATCTAGCAAACAACGAGTTTGATGATTTAATTGATGTGCCAAAAGCCTATGAAACCAAGTCTAACTCAGACCTAGACTTAAACAATCTTAGTAAAAAAGTTAAGTTAACCGATTTAGCCTTTACTAAGTTGCAACATGAACTTAAAGACACAAAAAGATATGAACTATACCATTCTATTGAACTTCCTCTTTCTTTGGTTCTCGCAAAAATGGAAAACACAGGAGTACTTTTAGACACTGCCTACTTAAAAGAACTTAAAAGCGAGTTTGAAGTTAAATTAGTGGAACTAAAAGCAGAAATTAATCGGCTTGCAGGATACGATTTAAACCCACTTAGTCCAAAACAAATTGCTAAATTGCTATATGAAGACCTTGGACTAAAACAAACTAAAAAAACTGCAAAAGGAGCAGCTTCCACAGACTCAGAAACTTTGACTGAGTACCAAGAGGTTTACCCTATTGTAAAACTTATTTTAGAGTACCGAACTTACGCCAAAATCTTGCAAACTTACACAGTTGGACTGCTTGAATCTGTAGATAACGAAAATATTGTGCATACAACTTACAACCAAACTCAAACTGCAACAGGACGACTTAGTTCCTTTAATCCAAACTTGCAAAACATCCCTACGCACTCAGAACTCGGAAGTAAAATCAAAAATGCTTTTGCTGCGAGAACTGGTTTTTCATTTCTTTCACTAGACTACTCACAAATTGAACTTAGAGTTTTAGCCACAATTTCTAAAGACAAAAATATGCTTTCAGACTTTTCTTTAAATAAAGACATCCACACTGCGACCGCGATGCGTATTTTTAACACAAACGAAGTAGACAAAGAACAAAGACATAAAGCCAAAGCAATTAACTTTGGACTAATTTACGGAATGTCTGCCTATGGTCTTAGCAAAGCACTTTCTTTAGACATCAAAACAGCAGATCAATACATTAAAACTTATTTTGCTGCTTATCCTGAAGTTTTGCCACTGCAAGAAAAACAAATTCAAGCCACAAAAACTAACGGATTCACAGAGACTTTATTTGGACGTAGACGTTATTTAGATCCAGAAACTCTTTATTTTCGCCGCAACCCAAAACTTTTTGAAAGACTTGCTGTAAACTCACCAATTCAAGGAACTGCTGCCGATATTTTGAAAATTTCTATGCTAAAAATCAGTAAGTTTTTAAAAGAGCAGCAAGCTGAAAGCAGAATGCTCATGCAAATTCACGATGAGTTGATTTTTGAAATTAAAGAAGGTGAAGAACATTTAATTCCTGAAATTAAAAAAATAATGACTGATTTTAATTTAAATGTTCCGCTTGTAGTTAGTGAAAGCAGCGCAAAACGCTGGATAGAGGTGTAAATTGCCTGAACTTCCTGAAGTTGAAAACGTCCGCAAATACTTAAGTCAATCTATAGTTGGCAAAAAAATTGAGACTATAGATAATTTTTCTAATGAAAAAATTATTTCCAACGATGTTATATCACAAATTTTAAACACTACAATTAAGTCCGTTCGTAGACACGCAAAATATTTATTTTTAGACCTAGACAATGGCCTGACTTTGATTTCTCATCTGAGAATGGAAGGCAGATATTACTTAAACTCACAAATCAACCCCCACACC
>CAUUFL010000040.1:0-5309 GCA_963544545.1 uncultured Acholeplasmataceae bacterium | reverse complement strand
CAAGAAATTCCTTTAAAGAAACTAATTGTGGGCGGGATGGAAAAAGTCTACGAAATCGCTCGTCTATTTAGAAACGAAGGGATGGACTCAACTCACAACCCTGAGTTTACGACCCTGGAAGTCTACGAGGCTTATGCTAATTTAGACACTATGATGGAACTTTGTGAAACTAGTTTTCGCGAAGTTGCTAAAAAAGTCCTTGGCACAACTAAAGTTCAGTTTGGTGAGTTTGCGTTGGACTTTGCAAAACCTTTTGCTCGTATGCACATGGTAGATGCTGTCAAAAAATATGCAAATGTTGACTTTTTTGAAATTAAAGACTTTAAGACCGCTAAAGCACTTGCAGATAGTCACCATATCAAAGTTGAGCCACATTTTGAAATTGGCCATATTATAAATGCTTTTTTTGAAAAGTATGTTGAAGACAAACTAATTGAGCCAACCTTTATCTACGGACACCCAGTTGAAATTTCACCACTGGCCAAAAAAGGACCAGACCCTCGTTTTACTCGTCGTTTTGAGGTGTTTATTGTTGGAAAAGAATACGCCAACGCCTACTCAGAGTTAAACGATCCGCTTGACCAACGCGCACGTTTTGAGGCGCAACTTAAAGAGCGAGCATCCGGCAACGCCGAGGCTTGTGAACTAGATAGTGAGTTCTTAGAAGCCCTTGAATACGGAATGCCGCCAACTGGAGGTCTGGGCATTGGACTTGACCGCTTTATTATGTTGCTTACCAACCGCCAATCAATTCGCGATGTTATTTTGTTTCCGCACTTAAAACGCAAAGACATTAAATCAAATAAGGAGTTTGATGATGAGAAATAAAAAAATCTTTTTTCTACTTGCTTTATTATTTAGTTTACTTGCCCTACTTTCTACCTTGGCAGTTTTACTTTACATCGTAATTTCTCGCCAAGAGTCAGTATATTCAATTATCCCTACTTTCTTTTTCTTAGTTTTTTTAATTTCTACGCTAATTTTACATAACCGTTTTCAGCAAAACGAAGTGCAAAATCTGCTTAGCCACTTTAAAGATCGTGATGTTTTTTCGTTTGCAGCCAAAACTTCCGTATGCAAACACGCTGCTTTTGAAATCAAGGCAGACAGAGTAGAATTGGTTACTTTAAACAAAGCAAAAGAAGAAACCGTACTTTTTACATTTTTAAATCAAAATATCGCTAAAGTTGAGCCAAAAATGCAAAAAGGCACTCCAAGACTAGTTTTTACCTTTAAAGAAAACATTTCATACCTTGGCAAAGAAACCAAGGTAGTTTCACTAAAAGTTAGTGAAATTCCGACCAAAGTTAGCAAAAATGTTCGTTTCTTAACTTACCTTTCTGAACTTAACTTAAACTAGGTAAACTATTTTTAAAACCTTTTTTAATTTGAATTTGTGAACATTTACTTGAACGTTTTTTTAATTATACTACTTTGCTTACTTGCTTATTTATTTGGCTCAATTCCTTTTGGCTTAATTTTTAGCAAGAAGTTTAAAAACGCAGACATTAGAACAATGCATTCTGGAAACATTGGCGCAACCAATGTTTCCAGAGTTCTTGGTTTTAAACTAGCGTTTATAGTTTTTCTTTTAGATGTTTTAAAAGGTACCCTTTTTATAGCCATTGTTTTAATCCTTTACTTTATTAACGCAGACATGTTTGAGCCTTTAGTTCAAGTTAAAACTAAAGCAACATTAGTGTATATCTATCCGCTTTATGGTTTCTCTGCCGTCATTGGACATCTTTATCCTGTCTATTTAGGCTTTCAAGGTGGCAAAGGTATCTCTTCGCTATTTGGGTTTTTGCTAGTCGCTTTTCCGTTAGTCGGTTTAATTTACGTACTTACTTTTTTAACAGTTTTCTTTTTGTTTAAAAAGTTAGTGTCACTCGCTTCTTTGCTGGCTGTATTTTTTAGTTTTATCGCACTTTTGTTGTTCAGAATATTTAGCCCTAACTTAATCTACAGACAAATGTCTAAAAGTTTGCTAAGTTACTCACTTGAATTAGCAGTAGTTTTTCTGCTTTCTTGTTTAGTTATTTTAAAACACCGCATGAACATTTTAAAATTGATTAAAGGCAAAGAAAAAGGCACCAACATTTTTAGCAACCAAGTTGAAAAAACACCTGAGTAATTTTTTTTATTTAGCCTTGTAAAGCAATAATACATAAATAGGCCAAAGGACTAATCTTAGGCAAAAAACTAGCAAGTTAGCAAAATAATTTTAAAAATATTTAAAATACGCTATAATTAAGTCGATCTAAAAACGCCTACATAGTACAGTGGTAGTACGTAGCAATGGTAATGCTAAAACTAAAGTTCAATTCTTTATGTAGGCACCATTTTAAAAAAACTAGTTATTGCTTGTATTTTTTTAAAAATCAGGCTATACTATTTTAGTATTGGCCCGTTGGAGAAACGGTTAACTCACATGCCTTTCACGCATGCATTTATGGGTTCAAATCCCGTACGGGTCACCATTTTTAAAAATAATTTACTCAAGGCAACTTGAGTATTTTTTTTAAATAAAGCTAGATACCAGAGGTGTGTTTGTGAATTTATTTGAGTTTAAAGAGACAAATTTATTTGAAATTAGAAAAAATGTGCGATTATCTAGACAATATTTTTATATTTTTTGTAAACAATTTGTTGGGGAAAAAAGTTTCTACGCTTTACAGCAGATTTAAAGAGGGTTTTAATTCCCAAATGAAGGCAAAGAAATTTAAGTATATTCTTCAATGGGATTTTAAAATAGACGCCGAAACTAAGTTAATTTCAGAGAAAACTAAAAAGTATGAAAACCTCTATACACTATATGATCACTTGTTTTTAAAATCTTTAGAAAATGGTTCTAAGTTAATTAAATCTCTAACTGGCCTGAATACAGACCTTTTAAACACCGAAATCACCCCTCAAATTAGAAAACAAATTATAGATATTCAAATTGCAGATATTATTGGCGCTACTAAAAATCAGGAGAAAATCAATTGTGGAATCAATCAAAACTTATTTGATTTTATAGTCGCTAGAGAAATTATTTTAAACAAAACCAATGAAACCATCAATCCACATTTTATTTTTCAAGAACTCTTAATTTTAAGAGAAGCATTTCCTTATTACGCTAAATATATTTTGCCTGAAAACGAAGAAAAATGTTTTAATTTACTCAAAATGTTTGAAATTAACAATTCATATGAAGGCAATTTTGCTGAACTAATTAAAGATATTAAAGACGCTAAAATTGAAGAGTTGTTTTTTAAATATGGACTTGAACTAAACAAGCTAGCAAATATTTTATTTTTTTCAGCAACTGATAAATACAACTTATTTATTGAGTTATTTATTGGTGCTATGCGAGACTACAGTTACACTGATTTTGAAATTTTAGGTGAAAGAAATTACCTTACTTTAGATGAAATTGCCCAAAAATTTAATATTACCAAAGAAAGAGTAAGACAAAAATAGATAAAATGGTTAATGAGTTTAACGCATTTTATTTAAAAAACTTTACATTTAAATCTGTAGATTTTATGTTTGTCTTTACAAAACGCCGCTACTTTTTTGACTTCATATCCTTGAAAGATAAACTTAAATTTAACTACGCCGCTGCTTCTTTTTTACTCAAAAACCTAAACGTGGGAACTAGCACAGGTTATCTTAAAGAGTTTCACGGATTTT
This sequence comes from uncultured Acholeplasmataceae bacterium, assembly GCA_963544545.1. Taxonomy (GTDB): domain Bacteria; phylum Bacillota_I; class Bacilli_A; order Acholeplasmatales; family Acholeplasmataceae; genus CALISC01. Next base: position 1,631 of record CAUUFL010000040.1, on the reverse strand, counting down.
TTTCAGCAAAAGAACATTTAGAAAAATTCCTAGAGGTTGAAAAACAGGTATTTAAGCATTATTTTAAAGAAGAAGACCTGCTTTTAAAAATCAAAAAAATTAGACAACTTCTGTCGAACTTTAAAATGACAAAAAATAGTATAAAAACTTATGTTTCTGCTAATTTTTATTTAAGAAAAGGCACCTATATTAGATATAAATTTAGTTTATCTAAAGCGCAAAGAATAGAAATTTTAATAGAAAAGTATTTCAAAAACGGGTTTCACCATTCAAGTTACGCCGATATTAAACGAATAAACGAGTACTTGCTTGCTGAATTTGGCAATATTTTATTTGAAGAAATAGAAAAATATGATAAGAAATATTTTCATACCGTGCAAGCAATAATTGAAAGAAGCACTGTTCAGTTAATTGGCCGCGGAACTTACACGCACGTTAGCCACGCTCCCCAAATTAGCAGTGACCTTGCTCAAAAAATTGCTGCTTATTTGCAAGAGAAAAATAACCCAATTTCCTATTCTGGTATTTTAAAAATTTTTAAAACTGAACTAAAAGACTTCAATATTACCGATAGATATCTACTTAAAGGTGCCCTTTCTCACTATGAAAATGAGTTATTTAAAGGCAAGCGCGATTACTTGCTGCCACTTGGTGGCAGTGAAACCTTGCGTAGTAAAATCAAGACTTGGCTGATTTCACAGACCGAGTTTTTTACCTACACAGATTTTGAAAAGGAATTTAAAGGGGTTGCCAAAAGTGTTTTTTCAACTGAAATTTCTAAGACTAAAAATTTTATTCACTTTTGGAATCGCGGCTATATCTACTTTAAAAACATCAAAATAACCGACACAGAACTTAAAAAATTAAAAACAATTGTTGAAACTTCTTTAAAAACAATTAAAATAGGACATTGCACAGATCAACATATTTTTTTGGCCTGCAAAGTAGAAATGCCTGAGTTTATTTTTAGGCACCAAATTACTTATCCTTACGACATCTATAATGTATTAAAACAATTTTTTGGCCAAGACTTTGCATTTAAAAGACCTTTAATTGGGAGTTTAGGAACGGTTTTTTTAGATTTTAATGAACTACTTGCTGAATTTATTAAAGACAAAGAAATAATTAACATCTCAGAATTAAACAAATTCATTGCCCCTCAAGTTACAACATTTAAAAGTGCTACAGTATTTGAGTTTATCAATATGTTAAAAAAACAGTTTATGGTGATAAGCTCAAATAAGTTAATTCGTTTAGATAAAGTTAATTTCACGTCTGCAGAAAAAGACCGGCTTAAAAAGTATTTAGAAAATAAAATATCTGTAGACCCTGGAGTTACACTAAATGAAATTATTTGTGATAAAAACTTCTCAGTTAAAGTAGAAATTAACGCTAAACTTGAGATGAATTTGTTTATTCTCGTTGGTTTAATAATTTGTTTTTATCCAGATGACTTTGAACTAATAATGAAAAACGAAGTTTTCAACAGTTCTCAGTTTGGAGTCAGAAGTTTAACTGAACAAAAATAAGTTAAAAACTTAAGAATGAAGAAGTTTTTAAAATCAAATTTAGTTTTAAAAAAGTAATTTTAATCTGTAACTAAAATTGCTTTTTTAACTTAATTCAAATTG
>CAUUFL010000039.1:0-5353 GCA_963544545.1 uncultured Acholeplasmataceae bacterium | reverse complement strand
ACTAGAAGGTTTAGTACTTAGCAAAAAAGTTAACTTCGCTAATTTAATTCAAACCTTAAAAGATTTCTTAGCATTCGTTTTTGAAAGAGAAGTTGAACTAAGAATTCGCCCTTCATATTTTCCTTTCACTAAACCATCTGTTGAAATAGATGTGCTTCACCATTTTAAGAATGGCACAGTTGGCTTTATTGAAGTTGCAGGCGCTGGTATGGTTCACCCTAATGTCTTAAAAATGGCTGGCTATAACCCTGAAAAAGTCCAAGGTTTTGCATTTGGCTTTGGTATTGAACGTTTAGCGATGATTAAATACGAAATTGATGAAATTCGTGAGTTTTATCAAAATGATGTGCGTTTTCTACGCCAGTTTTAACAGATAGGTAAAAAGCATATGAAAATATCTGAACATACATTAAGTAAATTCATAGAAGTCAAAAAAAGCCAAGACCTTGGCAAAATAATTAATGGCTATATTTGTGAGGCAGAACAAGTTATTAGTTCGCTTGCTCAACCTACCTTGGTATGTGGCCATGTTTTGACATGCGAAGCCCACCCTGATTCTGATCATCTACACATTACCACAGTAGATGTTGGAACTGAAGTTTTAGACATAGTATGCGGTGCTAAAAATATTGCTAAAGGCCAAAATGTCATAGTTGCTAAAGTGGGTACAACACTTCCTGGCGATTTTCAAATCAAGGCAGCAAAAGTTCGTGGAGTTCAATCTAACGGTATGATTTGTTCTCTTAGCGAACTTGGTCTGAAAAATATTCCAAATGAATATAAAGACGGTATATACGTGTTTACTAATATTGTCAAACCAGGTGAATGCGCAGCCAGTGCTTTAATGTTTGCAGACAATGTTTATAACTTAGAGTTGACTCCAGACAGAGGTGACCTACTTTCTTACTATGGATTTGCAAAAGACCTTTCTGCAGTTACTGGAAATAACTTTATTTTTGAAACTCCAAAAAGTATAAAATCAGATTTTAAAAACCAATATGAAATCAATGTAGACAATACTTTAGCGCTTGCCTACGCTCTTACTCAGGCTAAAGTAGTGGTTAAACCATCTCCTTGGTTTATTCAGGCAGAGTTAATCAAACAAGGAATTGAACCTAAAAACAATATTGTAGATATCTCTAATTATGTGATGTATCTACTTGGTACTCCTAACCATATTTTTGATGCAAAGTGCGTTGCTGGAAATAAAGTTTCAGTTGAGGCTCTTTCAAAACCAGAAACCTTTACTGCACTTGATGGAAACAAATATGAACTAAATGCTGGAGACTTAGTTATTAAAGACGGAAATAAAACCATTGCACTTGCAGGAATTATCGGCTCTGAAGATAGCAAAATCACTGAGCACACAACAGATGTAATTATTGAAAATGCGATTTTTTCAAACACTACTGTGTTTGAAACTCAAAAGCGTTTAAGTTTGAAAACAGAAGCATCAGACCTTTTTTCAAAAGGTGTATCATTTGAATTATTTCAAAAGGGATATCTTCTTTTAGTCGAGTTGCTTAAAAAATATGCAGATGCCGAAATTTCTAACCAAGTATACTCTGGTATTACTAAATTACCAAAACATACTTTTGAGTTTAACTTTAAAAAAATAAAGAAAATAAGTGGGCATTCATATAAAGAAAAAGAGGTTATTGAGACTCTTTCAAAGCTTGGATATTCGCCTATTAAGGCTCTTGAAGATGATTTATACACTCTTTCTCAAAGACCACATATTTTTGAAAAAGAAACAGAGCTAGACGCAATTGACAATGTCATTAGAGTTAGCGGTCTAAACTCAATTAAACCAAAACCTCTTACTCAACTAGGCGTGGCAGATCAACACATTAACTTCAAAGTTGCTGAAAAAATAAGACAAGAGTTAGTTCCACTTGGTTTTTTGGAAAACATTAACTATACTCTACTTTCTGAAAAAGAAGACTCAGAATTTTCTTTAGTTTCTGAAAAAGTTAAAGTTAGAAATCCAATTACTGAAAACCATTTAGTAATGCGCACTAACTTGCTTGCAGGACTTAAAAAAAGTTTTCAATATAATTTAAACCGCAAAGTTGATAATTTTAACATCTTTGAAGTTGGCAAAATTTTTAATGGGTTCACAGAAGAACTTCACTGTGCAGCAATTATTAGCAGCAATTTTGCGTACTCTAATTTAGTAGAAGAAAACAAGAAAGTTGACTTTTACTTAGTTAAATCTCTCTTAAATAAACTGCTTTATAATTTTGGTATTTCGCCTAGTTACGCAGTTTCAACTTATGATTTCTTGCATCCTTACAGACAGGCAAATATTTTATATCAAGATAAAATTATTGGATATATTGGTGAAATTGAGTTTAATAAAAAGAAAACTATTGTGTTTAATTTAAACTTAGAATTACTTAAACTAACTAAAGAAACTCCAAAATATGAACGCATTTCTGCTTTCCCTAGGGTTGAAAGAGACTTAGCGTTAGTTGCAAGCGTTGACACTTCTTATCAAAAAATAGTTGCTTTAATTAAACAAACTGCACGCAAAACCTTAAAAGAAATCACTTTATTTGATATCTTTAAAAATCCTGAAACTCCTAACCTTGTGTCATATGCTTTTCACTTAGTGTTTGAAAATACCGAAAAACAAATTGAGATGCAAGATATTGAAAAAACTATTAAGTCAATTTTAAACCGCCTGGCTTTTGAGCTGAAGGTAACACTACGTTGAAAGAACAAATATATTCCTACAATTTCGCCCAGTTAACAGATTATCTGGTAGATAAAGGATTTAAAAAATTTAAAGCAGAACAAATTTTTAACTGGCTGTACGCGAAAGAAAAAAAGTCTTTTCAAGAGATGAGAAATCTTCCAAAAGACTTCATTGCTTATTTGGATGAGAACTTTGAAATAACTTTGCCTACCTTAGTAATTCAAAACAAATCCAAAGATGGGACTGAAAAGTTTCTATATGCTCTTGCAGATGGCGCTTTAATTGAGTGTGTTTTGATGCACCACGATTACGGACTTTCGCTGTGCGTAACTACGCAGGTTGGCTGTTCAATCGGTTGCAGTTTCTGCGCAAGTGGGATACTTAAGAAAAAGCGCGATTTGACTACCGCTGAGATTGTTGGTCAAGTTATGAAAACTCAAGAAATTAAACAATGTAAAATAAACTCAGTGGTAATTATGGGAATTGGTGAACCTTTTGACAATTTCTCAAATGTGATGACTTTTATTGATATCTTAAATTACCCAAAAGGTTTAAATATTGGCCAACGTAGAATAACTGTCTCAACATCTGGTTTAGTTCCGAAAATCAAAGCATTTGCTGACCGTAATCTGCAAGTTAACCTAGCGCTTTCTTTCCACGCTCCGTTTGATGACCTTAGAAGCCAGATTATGAAAATAAACACTATTTTCCCCATATCTAAGTTAATCGAGGCTCTAGATTACTACTTAGCAAAGACCAATCGCCGCGTTACAATTGAGTATATTTTAATCAATGAACTAACAGACACTGTAGAGTGCGCTAAAGAACTAGTTAAATTATTTAAATCAATAAACGTCTACATTAACTTAATTCCTTACAACGAAGTTAAAGAGGTTGCTTATAAACGCTCAACTCCAGAACGACAAAAAGCCTTCTTTAATGTTCTTAGAAATGCAGATATGGATGCAATTTTAAGAAAAGAACAAGGCCACGACATTAACGCTGCCTGTGGGCAGTTAAGGTCAGAAGTTTTGAAAAAACACGAGCATAAAGATGCATGCACTTGTAATTCGTAAAGATACGGCGTTTTATAAAGTCGCCTTGTTAAACCAGGAAAATAAAATTGTTGATGCTATTGTAGCTGGTAAAAACAGATTTGTAAAAACTAATTCTGTTAAAACAAATTTCTTAAATTTATCTGATAAGAAAGAAATTCAGTTTTTAAAACAAACTCCAAAAATCGGAGATATTGTTGAACTCAAAGATTTCCAAGGTCAGTATATAATTGAAAAGATCAAACCGCGGAAAAATGAATTTGTCAGACCAGACTGTGCAAATATTGACCAACTTATCTTAGTGTTTTCAGTCGCTGACCCTGAGTTTTCTTTTATGCTTCTAGATAATTTTTTGTTAATTTGTGCAAAAAAACAAATTCAACCAATTTTGGTTTTAACCAAAATTGACATAGATAACTCAAAAACTAAAAAAGTATTAACAGACCTTCAGTACTACGAAAAGTATCTTAACTTAAAAGTTATTACAGTTGATAACAACAACTTTAGTTTTGACAACTATGACATTTTTAAGAATAAAGTCACTATACTAACTGGCCAAACTGGAGTGGGTAAGTCTTCTTTTTTAAATAACTTGATTCCTGAAATTAATCAAAAAACTGGCGAAACTTCAAAAGCACTTGGTCGTGGTAAACACACAACTAGAAACTCAGAACTTTTTAGTTATATGCAAGGATACATCGGCGACACTCCTGGATTTTCTTTACTTAACTCAGGAATAATTTTAGAAACCGAGTTAAAAAAATACTACCCTGATTTTAATTTATTTAGCCGAGATTGTAAGTTTAAAAATAAATGCTTGCATTTAAACATTCAGGCAAAAGACTGCAAAGTAGTTGAACTTTACGAAACTAAAGTTATTGGTGTTCGTTATCTAAACTACCAAAAAATATACGCTCAAATTAAACATAGGAGATTAAAATAAAAATGAAAGTTGCCCCATCAATTTTAACTGCCGATTTTTTGAATTTAAAACAAGAACTTAAATCAATTGAAACCGCAGACCGTTTCCACATTGACATAATGGACGGAAACTTTGTGCCAAACATTTCCTTTGGACCTTACATCACTAAACTGGCAAACAACTCAACCACTGTTCCACTAGACATTCACCTAATGGTTGATTGGCCTGACTTTTGGATTGATAAGTTTAATTTAAGCAATACCTACAACATCACTTTTCACTTTGAGGCTAAAAGCGATATTTTAAAAACCATTGCTAAAATCAAAGAAACCGGTAAAAAAGTAGGAATTTCTATCAAACCCAAAACCGAAGTTAAAGAAATTCGTGCGCTGCTTAAAGAAATTGACATAGTGCTTGTGATGTCTGTTGAACCTGGTTTTGGTGGACAAAAGTTTATAGAAAGTGCACTTGACAAAATTAAGGAACTAAAAACATATCGCGAAAAGCACAGTCTTAACTTTGAAATTGAAGTAGATGGCGGAGTTGATTCTTCAAACATTGAAAAAATCAAAGAAGCAGGCGCGGATATTGTGGTAGCAGGCAGTTTTATTTTTAATCAAACAGACCGCAAAGCAGCAATTAACTCTTTAAAATAACTGATTAAAACAATTGTCT
>CAUUFL010000038.1:0-5422 GCA_963544545.1 uncultured Acholeplasmataceae bacterium | reverse complement strand
TCATCTAGAACTGCAGATACTGCACCACCGTGGGTAATTCCGCTGTAACTTTGGTGGAACTCAGTTGGTGAAAAACTAGAGTAAAGTGTTTTGTTGCTAAGTTCATATATTTTTAAGTTTAAGTCAGTAGGTCTACTTCCACACACCAGGCAATGCTTAGCGTTGGCGAGTTTTTTAAGCAAAGTTTCTTGCATCTTTACCTCTTTTGATATTAAATTATTTAAAAAAATCGCTTAAGCGAACTTAAGCGATTTTTAAAATCTTTTTTACCCGTACCCGCTTAGGGACTCGAACCCTAGACCCTCTGATTAAGAGTCAGATGCTCTAACCAAACTGAGCTAAGCGGGCAGTAAGTTTATTATATTTTAATTATTTTAAATATGCAAACTATTTAAAATCGCTTATAAAAGTTTTTGAAACAACGCAACCGAATCTAGTTGTTCCCAAGGAAAGTCAGGATTACCGAAATGACCAGAAATGGCGGTTTTTGAGTAAAGCGGCTGTTTTAAGTTTAATTTTTGAATGATGCCTTTTGGCGAAAGGTCAAAGTTAGACTTGATAAACTCAAACAATTTTTGTTCAAGTGCTTTGTTAGTGCCGTCGTCTAAAGTAACAAATAAAGAAGTAGGCTGAGCAACTCCAATGCAGTAAGAAATTTCAATAGTGGCTCTGTGTGCAAGTCCTGCGGCTACTATGTTTTTAGCTAAGTATCTTGCCATATAGGAAGCCGAGCGGTCTACTTTTGAAGGGTCTTTTCCGCTAAACGCACCACCACCATGTGGCGCGGTTCCGCCGTAGGTGTCTACAATAATTTTGCGGCCAGTTAAACCTGAGTCTCCGTGTGGTCCTCCTATTACAAAACGGCCAGTAGCATTGATAAAAATTTGGGTGTTTTTAGTTATTAAGTATGCAGGAATAATTGCCTTGATGACGTTTTCATTGATTTGTTTTTTTAACTTGCTTAAATCAACATCTGGCTCATGTTGTGCAGAGACTACAATGGCGGTAATTTCTTTAAGTTCACCGCTGTCTGAAAACTTAGCGGTAACCTGGGTTTTGCCGTCTGGTCTAAGGCCTTTGACAATCCCTTGTTTACGAACTTCAGTAAGTCGGCGAGATAGTTTGTGTGCGTAGTATATACATGGAGGTAAATACTCAGGAGTTGAGTCTTCAGCGTAGCCAAACATTATACCTTGGTCCCCCGCTCCCTGGTCTTCTTTGTCAACTCCAAGCGCAATATCTGGAGACTGAGTTTTGATTTTGACTAAGTACTCTATTTCTTCTGCTGAAAACAAAAGTGCAGGGTCTGTGTAGCCAATTTCTTTAATTGCTGCTTTTGCAAGTGCGGCGTAGTCAAATTTATGACTAGCGGTAACTTCGCCAAAAATTAAGCAAAAGTTTGTAGTTAAAGCAACTTCAACTGCACATCTGGCGTTTGGGTCTTTTTTAAGTACAGAGTCTAATATGAAGTCAGCAATTTTGTCCGCGATTTTGTCAGGATGACCTTCGCAAACTGACTCAGAGGTAAAGTAATAACTCATTTTCAAATCTCCTTTGTAGTATTTTGTTTATTTATTTTTATTTGCTACTCGTTATAAAGAGTTTCAAATTGTTGGTGAAAATCAATAAAGCGAGTAAAGATGTCTTCTGGAATAAAAAAGCGAAAAGTTTCTTTAAAACGAGCAATCGTTTCGCTGTGAGAATAGGCTACTTTGTAGGCTGTAGACATTCTCATAATGCAGTAAATGTCAGCAGTTAAAATAATTTGGGAAATTGGGGTATTTTGAATTTGATTTTGTTTTTCAATAAAAGTTTTAGAAATTCCAGATTCAAACGAGGTCCTGACGATTTCTGCGGCTTTTTTGGCAAGTTGAATGCGCTTAGCAATAACGGCTCCGTTTTGAACTTTGGCGGTCAATTCGCTTTGTGGTAGACTTTTTAGAATCTCGTGGTCAAGTAAGGCTCTGAAATTACTGTGATTATCTAAATACTGACAATAAGTAACAAGGGTATTTAAATTAGCAGTAGAAAGGCCCATTAGTTCACCCAAACGATTGGCAATTTTAGTTAAAAACTCAAGGTAAGAAGTGTCGGTTAGTGCTGAGTTCAAAACAACGCCAAATAAGTCAGAGGTTAGTGAGATAAACTCGTTTTGCAGACGAGCGCGTTGCACTTTTTCGTGAATTCGGTCGTGTTGAATGGTCTCAGAAATAATAGTCAAGGCCCTTAATACAAGTGAGTACAAAATAAAGACCAGAGACCTTAAAATAACGTCTACAAGTGAGTTTATCAGGTCTTTGGAATTGGCAAAAGAAAACGCATAGAAACGGTTTGTCACAAATATATGCATGATAGTCAGAATACCAAAGAGAAACCCAGCGCTGTAGGAAAACGCTTTTCTGTCTTGATACAGACAAATAATTGTTAAAACTACGTAAAAAAGAGAATACGAGAAAGTCTCTAAAACTACAAAAGCCAGAGACTTATTGTAGTGCAGACCGTTTCTAAAAAAAAGTGGGCTGATATTGACTTTCAAGTAAAACAAAGAAACCGCGATAAACAAATAAGAAATGATAAAGTATTGAGCGATTTTTTGTTTATGGATAGCCACATCTCTGTTTTGGTTAGACTCACTTTTCGGAGGTTGGATCATTCTTTTTAACAAAAAGTTAAACACAAACAAAAAAGGGAAAGTAGCCACAGTTATCGCCCAGTTTACAATTGTGCGGTTTTGAACAACTTTAGGATCTAAACCTTCTAACCCTATCTTGCTGACAGAAATAATTAACATCAGTAAAAATAAAAATAGGTTAAATAGAAAAATAATGTTCTTAATTACAGTATTGCGTCTAGTTAAAACATTTAAATCGTCTGTAATAACAACATTATTTTCAAAACCAAATAGTTTAGAGAAACTACTAGAAATTAAATTTTTAAATTTTTTGGGTTTAACCAAGTTGAAAATTAAGACAAAAACAGTTTATGTAAACTATTTTTGTTGAGCAAGTACAGTGTTTTCAGTTAAGATTTGTGCAACACGAACGGCAGCGGTGGCAGCAATTGCGCCCACGATGTCGTCAAGGAAGGTGTGGCAAACTCCGTCTTTTTTACCGTCTTCATTTAAACGGTTAACAAGACCGTGTTTATTTACGTCAATGTCACCAAAGTTAGTTTTACCAATGGTTCCGTACATTCCAGAAAGGTCAAGCGCAAAAGTCTCGTCAATTCCAAAAAGTCCAAGGTCTTGTTCAATGATATCTTGAATTGGACCTTCAAGTTGCTTCTTTTCAGCAGCGATGTCTATAGCAATTCCAAGTTGCACGAAGTGAAACACGTCTCTAAGTGAAAGAATTTTTTCAACAGATTCAGTGCAAAGTTCAAACGGAATGTCTTTGATGTATTTAGATTGTTGTAGATAAGCGATTTCTGCGATGTCTTTAACAGAAACTCCTCTTTTAGCAAGAGCAGCGATATTTAGTTTAAGCATTTCTGGTCTACTAAAAATAATTTGTGGTTTTTTGTTCATATTTCCCCCTACATATACTTTTTAATTATAGCACTCTAAGGCTGAGTTTAGCATTTAGAATGCTATAATTAGTAAGAAAAAAAGGAAATATTATGCAGTTTACAAAGAAAAGAAAACTAGTTTACGATATTTTAAAAGATATTGCAAAACCAGCCTCAGTTGAGCAAATTTACGCAAAACTTTTGGAGTTTGACATCAATATCTCAACAATTTATCGTGCTCTTGATTTTCTTACTCAAAACAAGTTAGTTGAGCATATTATGCTTGAAAAAACTGCGTATTTTTTTGTCAAAAAAGATAAGCATTCACACTACATGATTTGTGAAAAATGTCAAAACATGTTAGAAATAGACTGCAAAGTTCTGAACTTAATTAAAGATGCAATAGAACTGCAAAACTTTACTCCAAAGAGTCATGAACTGACAGTTTATGGATATTGCTCTGAGTGTAGTTTAAAAGTAAGTAAGTAAGTAAGTAAGTTTTTTAAAACTTAAAAAATGCTGTATTCCAGAACACCAGCAAAATAAAAACAGGAAATGAATAAACAAAAAAAATATTTAAAACTCTTAACTGTAAACGCAGCAATTGCTGCTATTTATTTTGTTCTAACTGTGATGTTAGAACCTTTTTCTTATGGTCAAATTCAGTTTAGAATAAGCGAAATTTTAATGGTCTTGGTGTTAATTAACTTCAAAGTAGCACCAGGTATAGTTTTGGGGTGTTTTACTGCTAACTTGTTTAGTCCTTTGGGGATTTGGGATGTAGTTTTTGGAACATTTGCTACAATTATTTGCCTGATATTGATGTTTATATTTAAGAAAAATATATTTATTGCGCTACTCGCTCCGACTATAGTTGGTAGTGCTATAGTGGCTGTGATGCTTAATTTAATTTTAGGTCTGCCTTTTCTTGAAACATTTATTTATGTAGCTGTAGGAGAAGGTTGTGTTCTTTATTTAATTGGTGTACCTTTTTATTATTTGGTACAAAAAAACGAAATTGGCGAAACTTTAAATTCGCTTTAAAATAATACTTTTAAATGGTTGATTTTAGAGAGGGCGGAAATTGCACATCTCTCAAACGGCTAATTTTTTGTCAATTTTTTTTAGTTCGTTTTAGAGGGGGCGGAAATTGCACATCTCTCAAACGAATGTCCTCGTAACCCCCAGGTTGTATTCGTTTTAGAGGGGGCGGAAATTGCACATCTCTCAAACATTTCGCAACCATTTGAAAACGAAAACGACGTTTTAGAGGGGGCGGAAATTGCACATCTCTCAAACGCTGAAGTAGTTGCCTTAGACAAAAAAACAGTTTTAGAGGGGGCGGAAATTGCACATCTCTCAAACCGCCCCCTCTAAAACCTATAAAATGTGCTAGTTTTAGAGGGGGCGGAAATTGCACATCTCTCAAACGCTGCCGTTGTTTCGAATGTAATCAATCAAGTTTTAGAGGGGGCGGAAATTGCACATCTCTCAAACTAATTCATTTTGCCACCTCTTATAGTTCAAGTTTTAGAGGGGGCGGAAATTGCACATCTCTCAAACTTGTTGCCGAAAGGGGAATTAAATGAATTAGTTTTAGAGGGGGCGGAAATTGCACATCTCTCAAACTTTTAAAAACAAAACGCTCAGCATTTTTTTGTTTTAGAGGGGGCGGAAATTGCACATCTCTCAAACAAGGCTAATTACTCCACTAAATCCCACTATGTTTTAGAGGGGGCGGAAATTGCACATCTCTCAAACACACTGCTTTTATTCCTAAGTTCGTAAAAAGTTTTAGAGGGGGCGGAAATTGCACATCTCTCAAACTGAAGGAGACTTGTTATGCTACAAATCAAAGTTTTAGAGGGGGCGGAAATTGCACATCTCTCAAACGATTTAATTGCAAAGGAGGAAA
>CAUUFL010000037.1:0-5457 GCA_963544545.1 uncultured Acholeplasmataceae bacterium | reverse complement strand
AAATATAAGTGGTTGCGAAGTACTGAATATATTGAGCTCCTCTAGAGAACTAATTTGCTCGTCGCCGATTTTTTTAACTATTTTTTTATAGGCGCTGTCAATTTTTTTAAGAGAATCTGCGTTTGTTTTAGTCGCCTTAGTATTTTTTTTAGGCTCACTTTTTTTGACAACTTTTGTGCCTTCTTTTTTTGTAGATTTTACAACTTTAGAAGGTTTTTTTAAATCAGTTTCTGGCTTAGTTGTCTTTACAGTCTTTTTAGGCTCACTTTTTTTGACAAATTTAGCAACTTCTTTTTTTGTAGTCTTAGTTGCTTTTTTAACAGATTCTTTAGCTTTTTTTACAGTTTTTTCTGTAGCTTTTGTTTCTTTTGGCATCTACAGTTTATTTCGCTAATGCTTTTTTAGCCTTATCACAAAGTTCGCTAAATGCTTTTTGGTCTGAGTTTGCAAGTTCTGCTAAAACTTTTCTGTTAATTTCAATTTTAGCAAGTTCAAGACCATGGATGAATTTTGAATATTTTAAATCATTAAGAGCACAAGCTGCGTTGATTCTAGTAATCCAAAGTTTACGAAATTCTCTTTTTCTTTGTTTACGGTCTCTAAATTGATAGCGAAGTGAACGCATCACTTGTTCGTGTGCTGTTTTGTATAGTGCGTGTTTTGAACCAAAGTAGCCTTTTGCTAGTTTTAAAACTTTATTGCGGCGTGCTTTGGTAGTTTTTGTGTTTTTAACTCTTGCCATGTTTGTATTCTCCTTAAATAATAATTTGTATTTTTATTTATACGGGTTAGTTAGTTTTTTTAAAAAAAACTAACGAAGTCCAGCCACAAGTTGTTTAATTCTTCTTTCGTCTGATTTAGAAACTTGTGCGCCTTTTCTTAAATGAACTGTTTGTTTGTGAGTTTTGTGTGCAGATAAGTGACTGCGGAATGCGCAACCTCTTAAAATTTTTCCAGTTTTAGAAATTTTTACTCTTTTTTTAAGACCAGAGTGGTTTTTTTGTTTTGGCATAATTAAACTCCTTTATTTATTTTCTTTTTTTGCCGGGGCGATGGTTGCAATTAAACTGCGTTTATCCATTTTTGGTTGAGCTTCAACCACACATTCTTCGCCCAATTCTTGAATGAACTTTTGCATAACTTCCATACCAAGTTCAATACGTTGAATCATTCTACCGCGGAAACGCATCGAAATTTTGACTTTATTGCCTGCTTTAAAGAAGCGTCTGGCGTGTTTTAACTTAGTGTTAATGTCGTTAACGTCAATAACTGGCGATAGTCTAATTTCTTTAATTTCAATGATAGTCTGATTTTTCTTTTGTTCTTTTTCCCGCTTTAGTTTGTCGTATTTGTATTTTGAGTAGTTCATAATTTTACAAACTAATTTTTCAGCCTTGGCATCTGAAACTAAAACTAAGTCAAGTTCAGCCTCTACTGCTTTTTTCAAAGCATCTCTTTTACTCATTACACCTAAGTTTTGGCCGGTTTCAGAGATTAACAAAATAGTTCTGTCTGGAACAAACTCATTGACATACTCAACAGGTTTTTGAACTCTTACTCTTTGGTTGCGATAAAAATTATTGATAAATTTACTCCTTTCTGGAAAGCATAAATTAAAAAAAGAGTGCAAAGCGAGCACTCTTTTTAAAAAAATTACAAAATATCTAAAAAAAATTATTAGTAACTTTTTTGCCTATCACTAAAATGCAATCAGGCGAGAGCGTTGCGTTTATTGCAAACTGCTGCTGCTTTCTACGCTTTTAATTTTAACATACTTTCTTACTTTTCAAAGCAAATAAGAAAGACTGGCATAAAAACACCGAAATTAAGCGATTTTGGCGAGTTAAAAGCGTGGAAAAAACCGTCGTGATTTGTTAAAATTAAAGTATTCATGGAGGAAAAAAATGTTAGAAAAAGAATATTTATCTAAATTAGAAAAATCAATTAAGGCAGACAACAGCAAAACCGTGCTTCGTCGTGCTTTGACTAAAGGAAATCTGCAAGACGTTGCCTACATACTTGAAGAAGAACAAAACACTCAGTTTAACTTCTCGGTAAACATAGAAACTTTACCTGTTGCCAACCAAATGCGTTCAGGCCGTTGCTGGATTTTTTCAGGTCTAAACTTTCTTCGCGAAATTACTGCGAAAAACCTTAAATTAACTGAATTTGAGTTTTCACAAATCTACATCGCTTTTTACGATGAACTAGAGAAAATCAACTTCTTTTTTGAATCTGTTCTAGATTTTTTAGATGCAGAAGTTGATGACCGTACACTTCAATTTTTACTAAATCAAGGTATCCAAGACGGTGGTCAATGGGCAATGCTTCAAAACCTAATTGAAAAATACGGGCTTGTACCAAAATCTGCAATGCCAGAGACTACTTCTAGTTCAAACACTGGTTTGATGAACGAAATTATCAACGTTCGTTTGCGTAAGTTTGCGGCAGACGTACGCCGTGCGCACAGCGAAGGCAAAGATGCAGACATTCAAAAAATCAGAGAAGTCGCAACACAAGAACTTTATAACTTCTTAGTTACAAACTTCGGAATGCCACCACAAAAGTTTAACTTTGAATACACCGATAAAAACAAAAAATACCACCTTGTTCAAAACTTAACTCCACAAAAATTCTATGACAAATTTGTTGGCCTTGATTTAAACCAATATGTTTCTGTTATCAATTCACCAACTAAAGACAAGCCTTTTTTAAAAACCTACACTATTTCTTACCTTGGCAATGTAGTTGAAGGAAATAAAGTAATTCACTTAAACTTACCAATTGAGCGTCTAAAAGAAGTAACAATCGCTCAACTTAAAGACCAAGAACCAGTTTGGTTTGGTTCAGACGTCTCACTATTTGGCGACCGCACACACGGCGTTTGGGACGACCGTTTATTTGACTTTGAACAAATTTTTGACATTAACGTAACTTTAGATAAAGAAACTCAACTTGACTATCGTGCTTCTGCTATGAACCACGCTATGCTTTTAACTGGCGTCAACTTAGTAGACGGAAAGCCAAACAAGTGGAAAATTGAAAACTCTTGGGGCGACAAGGTAGGTTCAAAAGGTTACTATCTATGTACAGATTCTTGGTTTGACCGCTATACTTACCAAGTTTTGATTAACAAGAAATACTTATCTGACGCTGAACTAAAAGCCCTTGAGGTAGAACCAATTGTGTTAAAGCCATGGGACCCAATGGGTACTTTGGCCTAATTTGTAGACAGTTTATTTTCAAAATAAAATAATTTTCAAATCAAACCTAAAGTATTTTTTCAGAATCATTAACTTTTTTAGACTTTGTATAAGGTTTTTTAGCAATTTAACGTTAAAAAAGGAGTTTAGATTATGTATTCCAATATTGAGCATGGAACTGAATTAATTGTCAGAAAAAAACTTGCTCAATTTATTGAAAAGTATTTTCGTTATCTAGGCTACGATTTCAGGCATACTCTGTTTAAACAAATTGTTTATATGGAAACACCTATTCAAACTCAACTAGAACAGACGCTAAAAAACTCTTATGATGCTTACTTTTATTTACTTAGTAATAATCAAAATATTTTTTCTTCTAGTTTATTAAAGAAATTTTTCTATATCTTAAAAGAAGAAGAGCCTGCTACTGACCTAATTACTAGATTAACGGATTTATTTTTCAAGACTTGCGTTGAATATTCACTGGAAAACTCAATTATTTTTTCACACAGGGCTTTTCAAACGATGGTGAAACTAGATACCGAGTATAGGTTTTTGATTAGTTTGATGTTTTTAAACTTTTCATTAGTTAAAGTTGACATTCCTACGTTAGTTTTTAATGAAACCGTATTAAAAGAACTAAACGAATTATATATTTTAAATAGTTCAAGTAGTTTAGTTTCTTATATTACTAAATTTACATTAGAAAGTAAAAAGCAAGATAAATCTTATTATCAAAATTTAAAAAAACTGACTTTTAAAGAAATTTTTCAAACCTTGTCTGATGATAAGGTTTTACTTACTCAATTTGCAGTTAAACATTTGTATATTTTTGGTTCTTTTGCACAAGGCACTGAAAGACTAGACTCAGATATTGATTTGCTTGTTGAGTTTTCTTTAGATATTACTAAAGAAAACAAGCAAAAAATTAAAGATACTTTAAAACAACTTTATTTTGAAAAATTCAAAAGATTTGTTGATTTGATAGAAGTTGGACCGTATTTAAGTGAAAACTTACTAAAAGAAATAAATAGCTGTACAAAGGTATTTTAAAAAGGAGTAAAAATGGCAAACAAAGGACTTAAAAGTTACTGTAAATTTTTAACTCATTCTCTTGGAAGTTTAGTAAAAACTAATGTCAACATCAACAAGAACGACGCTAACTTGCACATCATTATTCCTTTAATTGAAAACGTTGGAAGTGGCCCGATTAAAACCAGTTTAATATACAATCACCAAAACAATGACGAAAAACAGTTTTTTGGCAAAGGCTTTAAACTAAATTATTTTACTAAAATTCAAAGTACTGAAGGCAAAATTTCTGTTTTTAACTCAGATGGTTCTGTTGATGAGTATCTCGAACCTGATTTTAAAAATCCAGAGACTCAACTAGAAGTACATAACTTTTCTGATGAATATCTTTTAAAGTCAGGTTTTGAAATTAAAGATAAGTACGGAAACAAAACAATTTTTGAAGAACCGATAAGTGTTAACTATCCTAGTGAAATGATAGGAATAAACGGCGAGAGACTTCTTTTTGATTTTGTAGATGTTGAAAAAAGAATTGTAAATCCACACGGCAGCAAAATAGTTTTTAAAAAGACTAGCGAGTTTATTTCTGAAGTTGCTTACCTTCAAGACGATGAAAAAGTTTATTTTGCAACTCTTGAGTACGAAAACAGTAAGTTAACAAAAGTTACGCATAAGCAAAACAGCACAATAATTTCTGAGTTAAAAATTATTTACCTCGACAATCAAATCACACTTTTTAACGCGATTTCAAAACGAGGTCTTGTTTACAGATTTGTAGATGACAGAGTAGTTGAGTTTGCTGAAGTTTTTGGAGATTCTTTAACTGAAAGAAACAAAAACACAATAACTTACGAAGACAGAAAAACCACTATAACTAATTTAGCTAACCCCGCAAAACCAGAGCGAAGTTATGTGTTTTTTGACGATAAGGATTTTCCGCTTTTTGAATTTGACAGTCAAATGAATGCAGTTGAAACCGAATACCACCCCGAAACAAAACAACTGCTTTCCAAAAGCACACCTATTTCTGTTTTAGACCAAAAAAATAACTTATTTAAGTCTACTATTGCCGATTTTGCCAAAAACGGAGTTGATGTACAAAAAGTAGATTTAAAACCTGGCTTTTTTAAAAACTTCTTAAAAGAAAGTGTTTATCTTGCAAAAACTACTGGAAACGGCGGTAGTTTAACTTTTAATATTCCGGTTAGTGGCATCGCAACTG
>CAUUFL010000036.1:0-5491 GCA_963544545.1 uncultured Acholeplasmataceae bacterium | reverse complement strand
GCATTGCTGTCCTTTTTATATATACAACAGGAGGCGTGTTGTATTTAAAATAAATCAAATGGAGGTTCTGAACGGATTTGAACCGATGATGAGGCTTTTGCAGAGCCGTGCCTTACCAACTTGGCTACAGAACCAACAAACACAGTAATTATACAACAAACTGTGCTTTATTTGGTTTTAACTAAAAGTTTTAGTAAACTAATTTGCTCTTAGCTCGTTTAAGTTATTGCCGTTTAAAAAGTCTTTAACCGAAAGGATTTTTTTCCCGTCCTTTTGAATTAAAAGGACTTCAATAGAACCATTTGCGCAGCCTATATACATACGCTTAGTGCTAACTTCAATAAGTCCTGTTTCTAAGGTTTTTTCAGACAACACAGCTTTAAAGACTTTAAAAATAGTGTTGCTTTGCAAAAAGTAAGCTCCTGGTTTATCGGCATTTGCGTTGATTTGGGCAAGAACTTGAGTATTGTCTTGCATAAAATCAAGTTTTTCTAGTTTTTTTGCAGGTATATAGGCAAAAGTTGCGTATTTTTCAGTTTGGTCTGTTGGCTTGATTTTATCTAAGTTTTCCAAAACTGAAATTAAGAGATCTCCACCTGTTTCTGCGAGTTTTTGATTTAAAGTAGTGAAATTATCGGTATCTTTGATTTCTACCTTTGCTTGGCTATAGACAGGTCCTGCGTCCATTTTTAAAACAGTTTGCATAATAGAAACACCAGTAAATTTTTCTTGGTTGTATATTGCCCAAAAAACAGGAGCCCCTCCCCTATATTTAGGAAGTAGAGAAGTGTGAACATTAATTACTTCAAAAGCATTTAGCACTTCTTTTGGTATCCACATTCCAAAAGAAGCAGTAATTAGTTTATCTGGTCTAAGTTTAAGTAGTTCAGGTAAAATTTCTTTTAAGTTAGAGCAAAATATTACTTCTAAGCCACTTGATTTTGCAAACTCAATTAAACCTTTAGTTTCTTTGTTGAATTTCGGCAAGTTTTTGCAAACCAACGCCAAAACTTCGTGGTGAGGTATCAGTTTGTTTAAAATTTCTTTTGTGAAGTTGTCATTTCCAAGCAGTATAAGTTTCATATTCCCTCTTTTTTTAGTCTTATGTTAATATCTGCGTTTGTCTGCATAAACTCAGAGCATTTTTCAACTAGATACTTGTAAATATCTGTTTTAGAAAATAGGCGAGTTCTTAAAATATAGGTGTCTTTATTTAAAATATGTTTAAAAAGTTCTTCTGGTTGCAAGAAGTTAGCAACATCTAGTGTTTTTAAAAAACTGTATAGTTTTTTAAATAGCTCAAATAGTGAAGTACCTTCGGCGTAGAGTAAATAAGTTTCGCCAAACGGAGCAAGTGCATTTTCTTTCCGATATTTTTCTTCTTGTTTCAAAAATTCAGTGAAGTCTTTTGCAAGCAAAGTATCTAGTTCTGCTGACTTGCTTTCAGAAATTAAGTAAACCTTGGCTTTGGTTGCGTGTTTTAAAGTTCTTGCTAACTTTAAATAGTTTAGGTGATTAAAATACGGGTTTTTTGAATTAAAAAGTAGTTCAGGTAAATACACGCAAATCGTTTTAACCGACTTTAAATACTTAATTGAAATGTTTTCAAGATTTGAAAAAACAAGTTTATCTGTGGTTTTAATTTCCTTTTTTTCTAAAAAGTCTTTAAGTATTTTTAAATCATTTGGTTTTGCTAAATTTAGTTTTTCTAAAAAATATAGGTAAAAATACTGAGCACCTACGCTTAGTTTTAAAAACTCACATTTTTGGCACACTTCGCATTCAATTTCTTTAGGTAAATATAAACTACAAAACTGACAAAAATAACAAGACTGAACGCTGTCGTATCTAAGGTAGTCAAAACAACGTGGACACTTTAAAACATTTGCGCACTCTGCACACTTAACAAAGTTAGCGTAAACCGTGTGGTCGGTTAAAAATAGTGTGTTTTTGTGATTAGCGAGATTATATTTTAAGTTAGCAATAACCTCTTTTGAAACTAAAGAAAGGTCTGAGTTTTTAAGTAAATCAGCAACCAAAAATTGTTTAATTTCGCCTAAATCTGCAAGGTAGTTTAAGTTTTTTGGCTTTGTTTTGTAGGCTAAGTTAAAACTCGGAACTAAAGAATACACCGAAACTAAAAGACCTTTTAAATTAGCAATAATTTTAGCGGCTTCTGAAGTTAAAATTCCCAAATCTGTAGTGCTTTCAAAAAAGTTATCAAGTAAAATTAGATGTTTTAAACCATCAATATGTTGATACATTGCTTTTTCAAAACCAATGATAAGTGCGAACCCAGGTTTTGATGCTGCTTTTTCAAACAGTGCAACTTTAGCGCTGGTATTTAGTTTATCTGCTGAGTAAATTAAAATTTCTTCTGGTTTTAATAGACTGCCAAACAAATTAACAAAGTACTCTAAGTTAATTGAATTTTTTAAACAAAGTAAGACTTTTTCGCCATTTGTTTTAGCCAGGTTAACTTGGTTAAGTAAATTGTCAGTTGTATCAATTAAGTTAAACTTGATGCTTTTTTTGTTTATTTCAAGTGGTTTTGCAAAATAACTAAAAAAACGAGTTTTTTTAGTTTTACTTTGTTCTACTGTAAAGTAGTTTCTAACTAAGTTTTGTTTTTTTAAATTAGCAATTTCTTTTTGGTATTTTTGTTTTAAAGTTTTAGTTAAAATTAACTCATGGTTTTTAAAAGGTAGATTAGTTTTAGTAGTTTTGTCAAGCAAGTGCAGTTTTTCAATTGCCTTTAAGTTAACTAAAGGTGAAACTAAACTTAAAAATATATCAATTTTTGGCAAAAAACTTAACTTACTAAACTCTAAAAACAAACTAAATTGCTCATTAGATACAACGGTTCTTTTATCCAAAAACTTTGTGCAAAACTTAAGTATATTGCTGTCTTCGCTAGTTTCTGTTTTAATTTCTAAAATAAAACCCAAAACCGTAGACCCTGCGAAGTCTACTAAAACACGTTGCCCTAAAAACAACGCTTCTTTGTACTCTTTTTCTACTTTATAGGTGTATGTCTCTAAACTGCCCTTAAAACTACGGGCAATTAACACCGAGATAAAAAACATTATTTTAAGTTTTTCAGAATTTCATCTATTTTGTTGCCGTATTCAAGTACGGTGTCAATTTCAAATCTTAGTTCAGGAATTTTTCGGCAGTTTTTAGAAACAGCCAAAGCAAACTCGTGTCTGATTTGTGGGGTTTTTTTATCAAGCAGTTTTTGGGTATAGACAGCTGTTTCTTTTTTGTTGTCAAAAATCATGTAGAAAACTTTTAAAACTGACAAGTCTTTTGAAAGCTTAACGTCAACTACGTTAATATATCCACTAATTTCGTCAACTATTGTTTTGTTAATAGCTTTTGCAATCTCTCTTTGAAAGTAAGACTGCATTCGTAAGTGAGACAAAGACATGTACTTTTCCTATTGCTGTCTTTCAACTTCTTTTAAAATAGAAGCTTCAATAACGTCGTTTAGTTTAATGTCAGAAAAGTCTTTGATTTTAATACCGCAGTCAAAACCAGTTTTAACTTCTTTTGCGTCGTCTTTAAAACGACGAAGTGTTTCAATTTCGCCTTCATAAACTACTTTGCCTTCACGAAGCAAGCGAACTTTGGCGTCTCTGGTAATTGAGCCTGTAACCACAAAACAACCAGCAATTACATCTTTTTTGACTTTAAATAATTCTCTGACTTCAGCAGAACCAAGTACTACTTCTTCGTATTCAGGTTCAAGCATTCCCTCTAGTGCTGCTTTGATGTCATCTTCTATTTGATAAATTATGTTGTAAGTTCTGATTTCTACACCTTTAGATTTCGCAAGGTCTCTGATTTGCGCAGAAGGACGGACGTTGTAGGCAAGCAAAATAGAGCCTGAAGTATTGGCAAGCAAGACATCGGTTTCATTAATTTGGCCAACAGATTCGCGAACTACTGAGACTTCTAGACCTTCGTATTTTAAATTAGCAAGTAGTGCACGAATTGCTTCAATTGAGCCGTTTACATCACTTTTAATAATTAAGTTTAAAACTTTTTTCTCATTTGAAAGCAGGTCTTCAAGAGACTTTGGTTTTGTGACTAAACTTTGGGTTTTTTCGCGGTTTGCACGTTCAGTTGCCACTTGTTTAGCAGTTTTTTCGTTTTCAAAACAAATAAACTTATCGCCTGGTTTTACCGAACTTTGCAGACCAGTAATTTCTACAGCGTCCGCTGGCTCTGCTTTCTTTAAACTTTTGGCGTTGGCGTCAACTATGGTTCTGACCTTACAATAAGCATTTCCGACTACTGCGTTATCGCCAACTTTAAGAGTTCCGTTGTCAACAATTACGGTCGCTACATTTCCACGACCCTTGTCAACTCTCGCTTCAATTACAGTACCGCTGGCTTTGCGTTTAGGATTGGCTTTTAAGTCTTCAAGGTCAGCAACAAGCAAAATCATGTCAAGTAGTTCATCAATTCCTTGATTTTTCAAAGCAGAAATTTGAACAACTGGCACAGTTCCACCCCAGTTTTCAGTTAAAACTTCGTACTTAGCGAGATCCCCAAGTACATTGTCTGGGTTCACACCAGGTTTGTCGCATTTGTTAATAGCCACGATCATCTTAACTCCGCAGGCCTTCACGTGGTCAATTGCTTCTTTGGTTTGTGGCATCACAGAGTCGTCTGCTGCAACTACTAAGACAACAATGTCGGTAACCTTAGCACCACGCGCACGCATTTCTGAAAACGCAGCGTGGCCAGGGGTGTCAATAAAGGTGATTTTTTGGTTATTTTTAACTACTGAGTAAGCACCAATATGTTGAGTAATCCCGCCGGCTTCGCCAGATGCTACTCTAGAATGGCGAATTGTGTCAAGTAAGGTAGTCTTACCATGGTCGACGTGGCCCATTACAGTCACTATTGGGGCTCTTTTAACTAAATCTTTAGGATCATCTACTTGCACGTGTTCATCAAACTGAATTAGTTCTTCTTTTTTGTCTTCAACAACTTCATATCCAAGTTCTTGAAAAATTATTGTCAAAGTGTCTTTGTCTAATACTTGGTTGACATTGGCAAAAATTTTAAAACTTAGACATGTTTTAATAATTTCAATGGGAGAAATGCCAATTTGTTTAGCGTAGTCTGCAATGGTGTTTGCCTGATTGTAGACAACTTTTTGGGTTTTTTGTTTATTTTTATTAACTTTAATACTCATTTTAACTCTCCTTTCCCTTGAAAATAAGTTTTTGAAACTCCAAGAAAAGCTCTTCTTGGACTTCTATTTTAGTTTGTCTAAAAATCGCTTTTGCAAATTTTAAAAAAGTGATTTCGGGGTTTTTTTCAATATAAAACCCACGGTTTTTTTGTATTTGGTATGCATCAATTTTTACTTGAACAGACTCAACAAAAAAACGAATTAAATAGCACTTGGCACGTTTCTTTTTACTAAACAAACAAGTGCGGGGGTTGTTGAGCCTCAATATACTATTCCTTATTC
>CAUUFL010000035.1:0-5516 GCA_963544545.1 uncultured Acholeplasmataceae bacterium | reverse complement strand
GCAAGCGCTGAAATTGCTGGACTTGCAGCATTTACATCTGCTGTGTTAGTACAGCGTTTCAGTAAAACTTCAGGAGCGCCTTTTACAATCAAGATTTTTTTGCCTTTGATTTGATGAACTGTTGACATCAATTTGCGCTGAGAGTCAAATGCCAGTTCTGCTATTCGTGGATAGTTTTGTAGGAGATTTATAAAGTCAATTCCGTTGTTCTGCGCCAGTTCCACTAAACAACTTTCAGTTGGGTCGCCAACTACGCATCCATCTATAATTTCTGAGTCATTTGAAACTGCTGCAAACTCAATCAATTGAGTTAACTTAGGATTTGACAACTTAAGTTTTTCAGATAAATAAGTTTCGCCTTTTATCCAAACTTTTTTAACAGTCATTTTATTTTTAGTTAAAGTTCCAGTTTTATCGCTGCAAATTACTGAAGTTGCACCAAGAGTTTCAACCGAAGTTATAGTCTTTAAAAGCGCCCCACGGCGCGATAGGCTCGGCATGCCAGTTGCTAAAATTATAGTGATAATGGCAGGTAAACCTTCAGGGATTGCGGCCACCGCAATAGTAGAGGCAAGAATCAACAAACTTAGCCATTTTTGCGCACTAACTGTAGTTTTTGAAAAAATATAGGCTTCTGTGATGTTGACCGCAAATATCACAAAACATAGCAGAACTGCGGCTAGCCCAAGAAATTTTCCCAGTCTAGAAATTTGTTTCTGTAGTGGAGTTTCTTCAGATTTTGCGGCCTTTAGGGCACTTGCAATTTTACCAATTTCTGTTTTCATTGCAGTTTCTGTAACAACACCAACTGCACGGCCGTATGTGACTACAGTTGAAGAAAAGCACATATTACTGCGTTCGGCTAAAGGAGTTTTTGGGTCAATTAAAACAGAGTCATTTTTTAAAACTGGTAGAGTCTCGCCAGTTAAACTAGATTCATCTACCTTTAAAGAAAAACATTCAAACAAACGAATATCAGCAGGCACAATGTCTCCTGCTTTTAAAACAACAACATCACCAACCACTAGCCTTGCTGACTCAATTTGCTTTATTTTTCCGTCTCTTATCACAGTAGCGTGCGGTTGATTTAGTTTTTTAATAGCATCAAGCGCTTTTTCTGCTTTCATTTCTTGAAGCAAACCAAGTAAGGCATTGAAAACTACAATTGCTGCAATCACACTACCTTCTAAAAACTGTCTAACTACAAAAGAAAGCACTGCGGCTAAAATTAAAATTATAACCATCAAGTCTTTAAACTGCAGAAGCAGTCTAAAGAAAAATGAGCGCTTTTTTTCTTTTACAAACTCGTTAAGTCCATTTTTTTTAAGTCTAATGTTTGCTTCTGTTTGAGTTAAGCCAGACTTAAGATTGGTATTTAAATTTAATTTAATTTCTTTAATTGGTTTTAAAAAGTCTTCCATGTTATACCTTTTTTACTTAAATGTCTTAGGCTCTGCAAATTTTACAAATGGTTGAATTTCCAAAGTAAATTAAAGCCTTCGTGTTTCTTTTTATACTAAAATTAGGGGTGCAGCAACACACTAAAAAAATAAAATAACCAAAAAATAGATTATAGGTTTCAATGTTTTTTCGTACTTTGGTTCTTTATATTCTTGCACAATAGATTCAGGTAAAACAAAAAAAATTGGATTAGTTTCTAATATTTTTTTGATACTCTCTTCTGCGTATTTTTTAGATTTTTGTTCCTTTTTTAAACATTTTGAGTGTTTACGATTATAGTAAGAAAATGTTGGTATAAAAATTAAAAATTTTAAAATGCTATACCCTTTTAAAATAAATATATAAATACGATATTTAGATAAAAAAATAAATAAAATATTAGTAATAATATCAAAAAACAAGTTAAGAATGAAAAAATACGAATAGAACCGCAATTTAGGCTTTAGCACATTGTTTTCTTTAAAAAATAGATTTTCTTTTAATAGTCTTCCTGCGAAAAACGAATTACAGCAGTGAATAGATATTTTTTAAAGTTGCAAAATTTTTACATAAAAAATAATATTGAATATCAACGATGAAAGCAATGCACTTGTATCTTTCAGCCTAAGAATTTCCCTTATAATGCTAAATGAATTAAAAAAATCCATATTAAATAAAACCTTTTCAAAATAATTATATCAAGCACTGCACCTATAAATTTTAAATGTTTGTTTTTATAAAAAACTACCAAATGTGAAGTTGACACTTCATTGATTTTGGTAGTTTTTAAGTTTATTTTTAAATTAAAAAAGACAATATCTGTTTAAATAAGTTATTGACTCATCTTTGAGACATAACTTTGAGTTCTGTGAGTAGTTTAACTAAGTCTGTGTAAATTTTGGCGTTTTGTCCGTCTTGTGGGTCTTTAAAGTACTTGCCAATTTGATAAAGTTGGCGGCAGTTTTCAATAGTTCCGGTTTTGGCTCCAAAAACTTGGCCATAAACTAATGAAAAAATACTACTAATTGCCGGATGGATGTTTGCGCCATCTTTTGAAATAAAGTCAACTAAGTATCTAGACCATTTAGAGACCGCTTCATATAAGTTTTTGTCGCCACCTGGTTTTAACTCAGTAGTGTACGATTTATTTCCAACTTTTAAAACTAAGCCCAAGATAAACTCATGAATATTTTGAAATGCTCTAACATTGTCTTGATATTGCCTAAAGGCTTTGGCTCTGTCTTCCTTGTTTGCGATTTTATCTAAATCTTTTTGGGCAAAGTTATGAAAAAACTTGCCGATTGAATCAAACGCTGCTTTAAGTGCATCTTGGATTTTTTCTTGTTTAAGTAGTTCTTGAACTGCTAAAACTGATTTATTTAAAGCGTTTTGCGCTGCCTTGAAATTAGCAATTTCTGCGTCAATTTTACTTTGTTCAACTGCTTTACCTGCGCTAATCTGGTCTTTTAAGTTACTTAGTTTACTTTGACTTAACTTTAATGCGTAGATGTTTTTGCCAAGTTCCACAAAACTAGGAAAAAGCGTAGCAACTTCTTGCCATGCACCAAGGTTTGGCAGTTTTGGAAATAAGGCTTGCACTTGTTTTAAAAGTAAGTCAATTGATTTTTGGTTAAGTTCACTTTTAATAAAGTCAATTACTTGTTTTTTATATGCTTGGTCTTCTTTACCATCTTTTTTAAAAACAAAATTATCTTCAATTAGTTTAGCAATGCCGTCAGCAGTTAGCAGACCAAGTAGTTTTGAGAAATCAAAGTTTTGCAGTTTAGGTACAGGTTGTTTAAAGGCTTTTTGAATTGTGTTGTAAAGGTCAATGTAGTTTTCAAGAATACCTGGGTTTTCTAAAGTTAGTTTTTCTGGTAAAACAAACTCACCTTTTTCATTTTTAAATTGAGAAATAAGTTTGCCAAATACACCATCACTTGGAAGTTCACCATCTTTGATTTTATCAAAGCCAAGTTTAGACATTTGGCTTTCAATTAACTTAATAACTGTGCTAAGTACCGGGATTTTTTCATAAATCTCTTTGGCTTTAGCGGTAAACTCTGCTTTTTTTAGAGTTTCTTCAAGTTGTTGATATTGAGCAAGCTTTGAAGCGTCTAGTTTTGCAACAGTAAATAAAAAAGTGTGTGTAAGTTCACCGGCTGTAGCGGTTAACTCAACTTCCACGTCTTTAGTTTGACGGTAAACTTGAACTTCAAGGCCTGCCAATCTAGCTGCTTCTTTGCCTTTAGTGATTTCGTAACTAATTTCGTTATCACCTAACTTAGCAGGTAGAGTGAAGTTTTTATCAACTCTGCCGCTTGGCACGGCAAGTTTGCTTAAATCTAGAGTATCTGCTGGTTTTTGTGGTTCTTTTTTACAAGACGCCACCAAAAAAGCAGATAAAACTAAGGTAATTAAAAATAATATTTTTTTCATAATTTTGCTCTCCTTTATTGTTTCAATATAGGTTAATTTGTAAATTTGTGTTCACCAATATTATACATCAGCCTGATTTTGACCAGGTTCCACTTTTTCAATATAGCGACATTTTGGAAAACCCGTGCAACCTTTGAAGAACCCATATACCGATTTTCTTAAAATCAGCGGTTTTTCGCATTTTGGACAAGGCTCATCTAAAATTTGTGCAAATTTCTTTGTGGGCATTTTAGTCTCAGCGAATGTCAAAGTCTCCATAAACTCACGGTAGAATTTTGATAAAAACTCAACTTTGTCAATGTCTGCGTGCGCGATTTCATCCAGTTCTGTCTCCATTTTAGAAGTGTATGTAGGGTCCATTAGTTTAACAAAATACTCATCAAACGAAGAAACTAAATCAAAGGCTAGGTCGGTTGGAATAAATTGGCGTTTTTCTACGTTAATATAAACTCGACTTTTTAGAGTTTCAATAATTTGGGCGTAGGTAGAAGGGCGGCCAATTCCCAGTTCTTCCATTTTTTTAATCAAAGAACCTTCGTTGTATCTAGCCGGTGGCTGAGTTTGTTTTTCTTCAATTGCTAGTTTTGCGTCAATTTCTTGACCTAACTCAAAAATTGGCAAGACTTTGTCTTCAATTTTTTCGTCAAGCACGCGATGTCCTTTAAACTGACACACACTTTCGTGGGCTTGAAATAAATGCCCGTTTTTAGCCAAAGTCACAGTTTTGTTTTTAAAAACTGCAGCGGCTAAATTAGCAGCCAGTGCTCGGTTGTAAATTAGGGTGTAGATTTTAAGTTGATCAGGTGTTAAAAAACTAGCCATGGCTTGAGGGGTGTTGTAAACCGAAACAGGGCGAATCGCTTCGTGTGCGTCTTGCGCTGCAGCTTGATTTTTCTTAACAGGATATACTCCTAAATAATCAGTGCCGTAAGTATTTTCAATGTAGTCTTTAGCCTCTTGAATAAAAGCCCCAGACACCCTGGTTGAGTCTGTTCGCATGTAGGTAATTAAACCAGTCAGCCCATTAGTTGTTTCCACACCTTCGTATAGGCTTTGTGCAACCTGCATGGCTTTTTTGGCAGACCAACTAAGTTTATTTGCAACTTCTTGTTGAAAAGAAGAGGTAGTGTGTGCTGGTTTTGGATAAGTTTTAGTTTCATTTTCTTGAATGTCTTTAACTAAATAAAGTGGAGTTGCTTCTCGCTCTACTTTTTCTTTAATTTCTTTAGTAACTTCGTGTTTTTTAACAGAAATATAGGGAGCTTCAAAACCGTTTCCTACTAATTTTAAGTCAAAGTAAGTCTCCGGCACAACCGCTTTAATTTCTGTTTCACGAAGTACAATTAGTTTCAAGACCACAGTCTGCACACGGCCGGCTGACTTGCCGCCAATTTTCTGTCTGGCAAGTTTAGATAGTTTAAAGCCAATAATTCGGTCAACCATGCGTCTAGACTCTTGTGAGTCTACTAGTTTCATGTCAATTTGTCTAGGTTCATCTAAAGCCTTTTTAACCGCTTGTTTTGTGATTTCGTTAAAAACTATACGAATTGGTTCGCGTTTATCTAGACCTAAGACTTCAGCTAAATGCCAGGCAATACTTTCCCCTTCTCGGTCGGGGTCAGATGCTAAATAAACTT
>CAUUFL010000034.1:0-5580 GCA_963544545.1 uncultured Acholeplasmataceae bacterium | reverse complement strand
TCTGAGAATCTTTGGTAGAAAAAACTTGAGTTGTCATAGTCAGTCTTCCAATCAGATAGGTCAAAATTTTTTTGTTTTAGAATTTCTTTTTTTATGTCGTGTGAGTTTAAGTTTTCAACTTTGATTTTGGAGTTACTGTAAATTGACTCAAAAGTTTCGTTTTCTTGAATTTTGATAAATTCACTTTTTCTATAAATTAGTTTATTAGTGTCATTTCTAATTTCGTTATTTTTTATGTTCACTTTTAAGTACAATTTGAAATTTCCGATAAACTCAGGAGAAACGGTTGTGTTTTCTTGTTTTAGTTTTTCGCCTTCTTTTTTCACTTCTGAATAACTGTAGTGGTGGATAATAAACGAATCCTTTCTCAAAATATAACCATTTTCAATTAAAGCATCCTTATTTACTAATTGGTCACCTTTCATGATTGGTACACCTTCAAAAAATATATAATTTAATCTTCTTTTTTGAGGCGGTTTATTAGGCTTTTTGGGAATTCTTAAATTGGTTGTTTTTTTAATTGGTTGTGTGTTTTCAATAGTGCTTGGTACAAGCATACCTAGTGTAAAAAATAAAAATGTAACTATTAAAAACAGCTTAATTTTTCTTTCCATTTTTTCTTTTCCTCCAAACAAAGATTGAAATTACTGAAATTAAAACTAGTGTGAAACTGGTTAATAAGGCTATTATAATAGGTGTCTTATATTTTAAAAACATGCTGCTGCTTTTTATATTTTCTTGTTCTTGCTTTTCTGATTCATGAGTATTGCCATTATTTAATTGTGAATTTTTGAAAAACAAAGTTTTCTTTACTTTTACATCTGGTCTTTTTATGTTAAAAAACTCACAAACGAAATAGCCTTGCATTGAATTTTTAGAAATAATTTTAGCATCAATAGTGTTATTAGAAAAATGTTTTAGGAGAGCTTTTTTAAGTTTATCTAAACTAAGCGTGCCATCAAACATTGTCTCGCTTAGTTTATTGGTTTGTTTTTCTAACTCAGTTTTATAGTCAACAGTTTCTTTTAATGCTTCGTTAATTAAATTAGTTTTTTTAATAGTTAGGCTATTTAGGTCATCAGTTAAAGTAATTTCTTGTTTAAAATCTTTATCAAGTGAGAAATTACTAAGTTTTAAATGTTTTAGCAACTTCTCAATGCTTACATTACTTTCGTTTTCTTTTACCAAAATCAACTCTTTCTGTTTATTTATCTTGATATAAAGAAAAGAGACGTCGATATTGTGTATATCAAAATATACTTCTTTACTTGAGTTAAGACTAAGCTTTTGCTCGTTTATAATTTCTATATTTAACGGTAAATTGTTTTTATCTAAGATAAAATTAAACTTAAACTTATTTAGCGTTAAATCGCCATTTAAGGCTATTTTAAAGTATTCAAAGTCAATAAAATTATCACCAATTTTAAAGATATTTTCTCTGTCTTGAACTGGCATAACATTAATGTTATATTCTCTTTTTTCTCCAAACAAATTAGATAAAATGCATTTAAGCAAAAACCTATTAAAAAGGTTATCTTTAAAGTGTGGTACTTTATTTTTCTTAATTTCTAAATTAAAATTATTTGAAATTTTATAATGTTTCCGAATCAAGTATTTAAGTTGATTTACATCAAAATAAGTAAAGTAAATTAGTTCATTTTCTTGTATAGATATTTCTGGAAAAGCATCTATAATTTGCAAAATCAGCATTAGTTTACGAACGATATTTTTAGATACAAAAATTAATTCTACTGAGTTATCATACTTAATTGTCTGAAGACTGACATCTGCTGTATCTGAGTTAATTTTAATAAACTCTAATTTTCTTATGTCATTTTGACTTGAAGTATTCTCAATAAAACTTTGTAGAAACTCTGTAGATTTAAAGTAAACATAGAGAAGTTCGGGGTTTAAAAACTCTGAATTTGCCACTCTGTCTTTATCAAACAAGCGATAGGAAGTGTCTGTTTTATTTATAACTTTAAGTACAAAATCAGGCTTAGGATTTTCCACCACTTCCTTACTTGCTGAAAGCATTGACAAAGAAAGCAAGGCTAAAACTGTTATTAAAACTGTTTTTATAAATATTTGTTTTTTTATCATCAAAATATATTTATTTACCTTAAATAAAATTACTTAAAACAAATAAAAAAAGAGGCGAAGGCCTCTTTTTTTAAAGATAAGATTTTATTTCTTTTCTTGAATCGTGTATTCGTATTTGTTGACGTCTTTAACCAGTGGTTTGACAGTTTTTTCAACAGTTATAGTACTAGTTACTCCGCTTTGACTGTAGCCTTTGTGGTTTAGTCCTTCTGCGATATTTAACTTATAGACGTTTGGAGTTAGTCCATTTCCGTTGTAAATTAGTTTGCCTTTAACTTTGACGTTGTTAAATTGATTGATAGGAGATGAGTCTGCAGAAATTCCAGAAAGCGAGTGGTTGACGTGGTTAGCACTCAGTGTATAGATTTTGTAGTCCTTAAACATAGTAAGTTCAGTTGTATATTCACCTTGTTCAGTTGCTGTAAATAAATGATATGTGTCTGCTGAATACTGCTCAGTCTCGCCCCTCATTTCAGTGGTTCTAAAACCAACAATGTGGGTGTTAAAACGGTTTTTCTTTAAAGTTAATTTAACTTTTGCACCATACGGAAATAAATAGTAGTTTGAGTTGTCTTGAAGTGGTTTAGTTGGGTTGTCTTTAGCCAGTTCATACATTGAGTTGTTTTTATACAAACGCACACCTTTGTCAAATTGAGTGCCTTCTTTTGAGATATCAAAGGCCATGTGACCTTTTACGTCTTTATCTAATACTAAGAACTTAGCGTAACTTTTTTGATAAATTCCGGTGATTTCACGAGAAGCCTCGCCGTTTGGCAAGTCAAATAAGTCTTTGGACTCTAGTTTACCTGGTTCAAAGAAGTTAAGCGAAGATTTGTTCTTTTCAACTGAGTTTAGCCAAAAATGGTCTAAAGACATTTTTTCTTTTTCTGAGTAGTTTTTGAAAGCCAACACATAGCGAGCGTTTGGATCTTTGACGTGGTATGTGTTTTTGCGAAGTCTTTCAACTGTGTAGTTTTTGTTAATTTTATAAAGGTGGACTTGCTCTTCACCAGCGTTTCCTGTGTAAAAAACATAGTCTTGGTTTTCAGGAACAGGCACGTTATTTGAGTTTATGTTAATTTTCCCAACAAAATCCAGGTCAACGTTTTCAATAGCCTGGTCGGTTTGAGCAATAGAATGCGCAAGGCCGTCTACGTAGAAATTATAGTCATTGGCAGGAGAAACATCACCACGCGCAAAGTAAGCTGAGTTAATTGTGTATTTAGCATTTTTAACTGCAATGTCGCTCACTTTTGCGTTAACTCCGATTTGGTATGCCAAAGTTGACACTGAAAGTCTTGGGAAAAAGTCATAAACTGCAGTAATATCAACATTTAACTCAAAGTTAATGTCTTCGGCTTTAATGTGGCTGATGGTACCCTCTGATTTATAGGCAACCAGTGAGATGTTGTAACTTCTTTGAATTGAAGAAGAGCGTTTAAACTTATCTGAAAAAGCGATATTTTTAAAAGAAATATGGTCAATTTGAGCACCTGGGGCAACATGGAAAGCAATTAGCGAAATTCCGACGTTTTCCGCAGTTGTCAGTTCTTTTTCTTTGATTTTAATTTCTACATTTTCAAAGTTTAAATGATGAACACGTGCGTATCTATCAAGATTTCCAAAAATAGAAGTTCCTTGGTTGTTGTAAAGATTGGTGTCACGAGGTGATCTTTTTGAGTAATCACTACCCTTTAGTAGACTTTCGTCTTTTTGAATAATGAATTTAAAGTTGCGAATTGTTCTGTTGTTGCCATCAAAATCAAAAGCACGGTTTTTTCCAAACAAAGCAGGAAGTTCACGACCATTTAAGTCAAGGTCTTGCATTAGTTTAAAGTTACCTTCTTGTTTTTCTGACTTGATTTTTAAAAGGTCTTCATATGAATAAATTGCGTAAGTTTTTAATTTAGAGACCGCAATTGTTTGAAAAATCATACCTTCAAGCGGATGTTTTTTAGTGACACGCCAGTTTTTAAGTAGATAAACTTTTTCGTTATCGTAAGTGAAGTACACAAGTGCAACGTATTTTTTTTCTGGTTTTAAGTTTCTAATTTCAAAGGCTAGAGAAACTTTGCCTTTTTTTGCGTCTTTTTCAAAAGAAAACTCATAGTAAGGTTTTGAAGATGCTTTTAAGTCGCTAGTTGCTTTTGGAATAGTGACACCAAGTTCATCGTGACCATCACCTGCTTTATGTTCGTTTACCTGAATTTGTACGTTGGCGTCCGCTCCTTGTGATAAAAACGCCTGTCGGTCACGGTGGCGGTTTAATCTAAAGGTAAAGAAAGCAGATTCTGCTTTAATGTCTTGTTTTACAGAAACTCGGTAAAGACTGCAGGCAGTTAAAGTAAGTGCTGAAATTAGCGTTAAAAAACCAACTAGAAAGAATTTAATTTGTTTTACCATATTTTGACACGCTCCTCTGGTTTGGTGTACATTAAGTCTCCTTCTTTGATGCCGTAATGTTCAATAAACTCATCTAAATTAGCAAGTTGACGGTTAGCTCTAAGTTCACCAGTTGCGTGCACATCAACATTGGCAAGCATTTGGTAGTACTCAACTCTGGCTTTGTTAAACCAGTTAGTAGCCCATGATTTAAAGAAAGCATCCAGATCTACCGTTTTGTCCATTTTTAAAGCAGAAAGTGCACAACTTAAGCCACCACAGTCTGCGATGTTTTCAGAAACTGTCAAAGTTCCATTGCATTTGACACCAAGTAAATTGCTGTGTCCGTCAAATAACTTAATCATTTGTTTTTTCTTTTCTTCAAAGGCAGCCAAGTCTGCTTTAGTCCACCAGTTGTTAAGACGGCCGTGCTCATCAAACTTCGCGCCATTGTTATCAAAAGCATGCGAGATTTCGTGGGCAATAACTGTACCAATTCCACCATAGTTAGCAGAGTTAGAGTTTTCTTTTGAGTAAAACGGAGGTTGAAGAATACCTGCTGGAAATACTATTTGGTTAAAAAGTGGGTGGAAATAAGCGTTTACTTCATACGCAGCCATCCCCCAGTATTTAGTGCTAACCGGTTCTTTGTATTGCGCGTATTCATAGGCAGTCACAAGACGTTTTAAGGAGATTGTGGCTGAGACCAAAGTTTCGCCTTCCGCTTTAGTTTTAATTTTAAAATCTTGATAATAAGGCGGAATTTCATCAGGATACCCGACAAAAGGTTTGATTTTAGAAAGTTTTAAAATAGCCTTTTCGCGAGTTTCTTTGCTTAACCAAGTGTTTTTAGAAAGACGATCTGTGTAAACTGCAATAAAACGACGAATCATTTCAAGAACATCGGCTTTACCTTGTTCACCAAAATATTTTTTGCCAAAATAAATACCAACAGGTTCGTCAAAAAACGCCAAAGTAGTGTACAGTGCTTTTTTAGCTCTTGGCTGTGGTTGTTTTTGGCCAACTAGTTTACGTCTCAAAGCACCTGCTGCATCAGCAAGTTATTCAGAAAAGTAACGAGCATTGCCAAGGGCA
>CAUUFL010000033.1:0-5583 GCA_963544545.1 uncultured Acholeplasmataceae bacterium | reverse complement strand
CACAAGATATCACTTCTTTGACTAAATTAGCCTCATAAGCCTCTTTTACAAAGTCAGGACCATAGGCCAAAAACAGTTTATTTTCGTCTCTGGCTTTCTTTTTTAAAAGCGATAAATACAATTTTATTTCTTTGTTTTCTTTTGAAGTAATTTCGCGCATTTACTTGTTTTCCTTTAAAATTTCTGGATACACTGAACTAAAGTCAAGACCAAACTCAGATGGCAAATAAGTGTCCTCTGACTTTATGGTAAGCGATAAAACAGATGAATTTAGGCATTTTTTAATTAACTCCGGTTTGTTAATTTTATCTTCGTATTCTTTAGTTAAACTTAATTTTGGGGAAGTTGTCGGGTTTTTAGGCAGATAAACGGTGCAGCAATCTTCAAATGGTTTAATTGAAATTAAAAAAGCACCAATTTGCTTAGAAATAGCAATTATTTCGTTTTTATCCATACCAGCAAGTGGTCTAAAAACCGGCAACGACACACCTTCGTTAATAGTGTAGATTGATTGCAAGGTTTGTGAAGCAACTTGGCCTACCGATTCTCCAGTGAAGACACCAAGCGCTCCGACTTTGTCAGCAACGGCTTCTGTAATTTTATACATAAATCTGCGCATCACAGTAATAATGTATGCGTCTGATACTTTTTTTAAAATTTCTTCATGAATTTCTTTAAAAGCCACAACATGGATTTTAATTGAGTTTCCAGGCATGTATTTAGCCAAAACTCGGGCTAATTGAAAGACTTTATCTAAAGACTCAATAGGAGTTAGCGGAGTTGACTCAAAGTGAATTAGTTCAACTAAACAACCCTTTTTAATTGCTGAAAATGCAGCAACTGGAGAATCTATTCCACCACTTAAAAGGGTTAAAACTTTGCCAGAAATTCCAGCAGGCAAGCCACCAATTAGCGGAAATTTTTTAAAGTAAATATAAGTTTTATTTGACTTAATTACAGCATACAAGGTGTTTAAAGGATTGTGTACATCTACTTTTAAGTTTTTGGTTTGATGTTTTAAAATATAGCCAGCAAGTTCTTTACAAAAAGTTTGTGAATCAGGTGAAAATTGCTTATCTACGCGTTTTACTACTACTTTAAATGTTGAGTTTGATGCAGTTTCTTGTTCAACTACAGCCAAAGATTTTGCTTTAATTTCGCTTGCTTCACTGCCTGCAAGGTGAATAAAACTAAAGGAAGAAAAACCAGTTAGTAAGTAAAGCGATTCTACTACTTTTTGTTGGTTTTCTGCTAAAAACTCAAGCAAAACGTGATCATACAAAAACTCAACTTTAATACAGTGCAAAGCAGTTTTTTCTTTAACCAAAAGGTTGGCTGCTTTTTTAAACGCTTTGATGTTTTTGCCCTTCAACATCAAGTCACCGTATCTAAGTAATATATATTGATTTTCCATAAATAATACACCTTTTTTGCAGTATTTTAATATTAAACTGTGTCTTTTTATCTATACTATTATATAATATTAGCGACGCAATTTAATGTTGTGGAGGAAATATGCCAAAAAAAATTATATATATTTTTACCCTACTTTTAACTGCTTTGGCGCTAGCATCATGTTCAACTTCAGACAAAGCAGCACTATTTGAATATAGGCTAAAATTAGCAAAAGGTGAAACTCAAAAAACCTTGAAATCGTCTTTTAACCTAGACTCACTTATCAAAGGCAAAACTGTTAAATGGGAACTAGACACACCAAATAAAAATGTAATTAGACTAGAAAAAACCACTGTGGTGGTTGAACCTGGTGACAGAGAAGTTACTGCTATTTTAAAAGCAACTTACGAAGATTTTTATCGTGAATTTGAGTTAGTTGTACCAAAAAGTTCAGTACCTACTCCGCAACCTGGTCCACAACCTAAACCAGACCCACAACCGAATCCTAACCCACCAACTCCAAAACCAAAACCCGACCCAGATCCTACTTATGAAACTGAAGGCGAGCCTGAACCAGAGGCACCACTAACTCCACTGGTTGATTTAAAAGATAAATTAAGTCTACCTGCAAACGACCCTAAGTTTAAACCACACAGCACTAAGTCTGATTTAGTGGGACACAAAACTAGAATTAAAGGTAAATACATCACAAGTTCAAACGCACCTTTAATGTCCATCACAATGCTTGAAGAAGAAGTGCCTTATATTTCTGTTAAAAACTTCTTTAAAGGACTAGATGGTATCGTTGACTTTAACCAACACAAATATGAATACATGAACCAAGGACACAAATATGAATTGGTTAAGAAAATGGAAATTGAAGAGACTAAGACTAAAACCATTGTTAAACTAGTTATTGAAATTAATAAAATCAAACCAGAGTCTCCAGATTTAGCAAAAGAAGAATACACTTTTATCTACGAACACACAGCACAACGTTTCGTAATTGGTGACGCTGTATTTCTACAAGAAGTGTTTGCTTACAACGAAGCGTGGAATGAGCCTGAACCTGCTTACGCAAACTACAGACGAACTAAACTAAGTTTAACTAACGCAAGACCTTTAACTTACGAACTAAACCGCTATAAACTAGGTTCTTATCAAACTAAAGATGACGAAGTTTTACTGCCACTGGCTATTCTTTCTTTAGTTTTAAACTCAGAGACAAATGAACGC
Source organism: uncultured Acholeplasmataceae bacterium (assembly GCA_963544545.1). Classification (GTDB taxonomy): domain Bacteria; phylum Bacillota_I; class Bacilli_A; order Acholeplasmatales; family Acholeplasmataceae; genus CALISC01. Next base: position 2,952 of record CAUUFL010000033.1, on the reverse strand, counting down.
GCAACCTACTACACAGGTTCACTAATTTACACAAATACTCTTGTAGGCCACGGCGCAATTGCTCAGGCTGAGAAAGATCAAAATGTCTACGTAAACTCATTTAAAACCCAAATGCCAAAATCAGTTTCTGGCTTTACTTGGAAAACTATGGCTTTCTTTTTTAACACAATTTACGGAAACATTCCTTTCCGTAAAGCAGCAAATGATGCGCTTGAAAAGTTTGCCGACAAAATTTTGAGTACCAAATCAGACGATGTCTATTTCGGGATGAGAGAAGTGATTAAAGCCTTGCATGACTTACACAGCTATGAAGATAAAAACGTTTCTCTTTACGCAGATAACGAAGAACCTGAAGAAAGTAAGTTTTTTATCGGTTTTTGGAATTTGTTAGAGACAAAACAAAACCTTTCTGACAAAAGACTATACTCAGTTTCTCAAGACGGAAAAACTGCCATTATTAACTTAAAAGGTTTTGAAATAGATGATGAAGATGAAAATGGGGACCCAATTTTAGGCACAGTTAAACAGTATATTAAGGCAGTTAAAGAAATTAAAAGTAAACACCCAGGCGTTGAAAATATTGTTATTAACATGGCTGCTAACGGTGGTGGTGTGGTAGCAGCAGCTGTAGATTTGGCTGCGATAATTGCGGGACCGGGCAAATCAATTACTTACTCTGAATACCACCCAATTACCGGTCAACGCAGAACTACTACTGTTCAAACTAAATACACAAATGTTGAAGTTCCTCGCTTTAAAAACTATTTTGTGCAAACTTCAGGCTCCACTTTCTCATCAGGTTCCATGTTTACAGGTATGTTTAGAGACAATAACTTAGGTAAAGTAATTGGCTTTAAAACCAAAGGTGGAGCATCGGCTACTACTCCTGTACACTTCCCACTTGGTATGGTTGCCTACTACTCTTCAAACAACGTCTACGTTACTGAAAAGAAAGACATTAGAGCCGCACACAGCGAGGCTGAACTTGGAATTGAACCAGACTTTAAATATACAAGCAAGGACAACAAATCGGGCGCTAAAAATCTATTTGACGCAACATGGGTGGCAAGTCAACTTAAATCAGCCGGCTATATTTCTTAAAAAGTGAACGCACCTTTTATTGATTACCACGCACATTTAGGGTCAATTGAAAAAGACCGAGACAGACTGTGTGAAGAAAACGCTAAAAAGTGCACGGAAAACAACACTAAGTACATAATTTGTGGAACTGGGAGTGCTGATAACAAGACTGCTGTTGAACTTGCGCGTAAATACCGCACATTCGCAACTATTGGAATTGACCCTCAAAACTGTCAAGACAGTTTTGAGGAGTTAATTGAACTTTGGCGAAAGAACAAAGATATAGTTGTAGGGTTTGGAGAAATAGGAATTGACCTTTATTGGCGTCAAGATAATTTTGATTTACAAAAAGAGATTTTTTTAAAACAAATTGAGTTCGCTTCTAAAAACAACATACCTGTAGTTATTCACGGAAGAAGTGCTTACAGGGAAGTTTTTGACTTAATTTATCCATATCGTGGTAAGTTAAAAGGCTCAATTCATTGTTTTGACGGTGATTTAGATATTGCTTTAAAGTTTATAAATGAAATGCAGTTTATGATAGGAATAACTGGGATAGTTACTTTTAAAAATGCAGATGTTTTGAGAAAAGTAGTTAAAGGAATTCCACTTGAAAACTTGCTGATAGAAACAGATAGCCCTTATTTAGCACCTGGTAAATATAGAGGTAAAACTTGTTTGCCATATATGATTGAAGAGACCTACAAGACTATCGCTGAAATTAAGGAAGTAGTAAGTTTGGAACAATTAAAAGAAAATGTTCAGAATAACTTAGTAAAAATGATAGGTGTTGATTTAAAATGAGCTTCGATATTCTATTTTCAAGATACTGTTCTTTGATTGAAAACAGAAAACAAAAAATGCCATTTAGGGCAAAACTGGCGTTTGTTTGTTTTATTTTGTTGTTATTAGCTATCAACGCTTTGTTTTTAATCTTTATTTTTACAGCAAACTGGCTATATTTGATTGGTTTTTTTGGATTGCTCGCTTTGTTTTTAGTTTTTTTATTTTTAGTACCTAAGAAAAATAAAAAGTGTAAAGTTATTTTTGATGAACAACTAAAAGAAGCTGAAAATTACACAAATGAAGTTATTATTTTACTGGACAGCGTTGGGATAGACCATAAAAATAAAGCAGTCTTAGACCTCTTAATAAATAAGGCCAAAGATAAGCAAAAAGACAATTTTACAATAGGGTTTACAAAGTCCGCGGCGATGCTTAGTTCTTTGTATTATTTAATTGTCACATTAGTTTGCAAAGCCTTGTATGATAAATATGGTTTTTGGAAATTGATTGTTTTTTTAATTTTTTCAGTGTTGTTCTTCTTTGTAATCAGTGTGTTTTTTCAGTATGTTAAGGCTTTTACTAAGAGATATATTGAGTTTAAACACACAAAATACAGCAAGTTTATTGAAGATTTGACTCAAATAGAAATTTTTTATACATAAATTAGTTTGAAAATTTACGATACAATCACTTATAAACCTTTAAAATTAGTGATAGAAAAGTGAGAAGTCTTCGGTTGTTAACTTAAAAACACTTAAGATTTTTTTGTATTAATTTACCACAATTAAAATGTCTATTTAAATATTTTCGCAATAATTATCAAAATTATAAATTTGAATTGTTACTGTAAAATGTAGATGATTTAAGAAACATTCATAACTAGTACTTGTGTGTGATGTACTAATTCTATGTATATTTGTATTGTATTATTGAACAAACTTTCTTTAAAAATCTTAGATAAAATTTTTGTTATAGAAGTCAAAAATAATTCAAAAATATATAGGAGATTAGTTTTAATATGAGTTTTTATTATTTATTAAAGAATTCCCAATTGCGGACACTATATGCCTAAAGTTTGGGCTAATT
>CAUUFL010000032.1:0-5922 GCA_963544545.1 uncultured Acholeplasmataceae bacterium | reverse complement strand
TTTTAATGTCTAAAACGTATTTGCGAAAAAAAGTAATGTTGATGTCTTCACGGTTAAAGATTGGTTTTTTGTTAATTAAAATATGCTCTTTTTGGCGAAAGAAACTGTGCCCTTTTTTGCCAATCACCAAAGCGTGATGATTTTGGTTGCGACGAGAATGCAGGAATAACTTCTTAAAAAGTTCTGAGTGAAAAGACCCGCACAGCCCTTTGTCAGAAGTTATTACTATATAAATAGTTTCTCCGTTTTCGTGTTTTTGAAAAATCGGATTTTCGTTAGTTTTAAAAACTGAAAGAAAAATCTCTTTAAATGAACGCATAAATGAGTTGTACTCAAAATTTTTTCGTTGTGCTGAGTTGATTTTAGAAAGAGCCGTCGCTTGCATTGCCGAAACTATTTTTTCAGTTTCCGAAAGCGCCTGGATTTTTTTCTTAGTTTCTTTTAAGTTAAGCATTAAAGAACCTTTTTGATTTTCAAAATCAGTTCTGCCATTAGCGTGTCTTCAGGAATATCTTTAGTTTGAGAAATTGCGCTATAAACCGCTTTTCCAGTCTCTTCGCTTTGCAGAAACTTACTTACAAAATTAACAAAAGTTTTAACTTTAGCCAAAGGTATGTCGTCAAGAAGTTCACGGTTAAGTGCCCAAAGTACGCAAGCAAGTGTGGTAAAGTCAATTAGTTCATGGATATTTTGTTTAAAAATTTCAATAACCAGGCGACCTCTAGCTAGTTTCTTTAAAGAAAGTTCATCTAAATCTGAGCCAAACTGTGAGAAAGACTCAAGTTCTTTATACGACGCTAAAAATATACGAAGTAGTCCAGATACTCGCTTAACTGCTTTAAACTGAGCAGAGCCACCAACTCGGGAAACCGATAGTCCTGAGTTAATAGCGGGGCGAATACCTTTGTAAAAAAGTTCAGTTTCTAAAAAAATTTGTCCATCAGTAATAGAAATTACGTTAGTTGGAATATAGGCAGAAATGTCTCCTGCTTTAGTTTCAATAATAGGAAGTGCGGTAAGTGAACCTCCACCTAAAACTTTAGATAATTTTGCAGAGCGTTCAAGTAGTCTTGAATGCAAGTAAAATATGTCTCCGGGAAAAGCCTCGCGACCAGGTGGGCGTTTAAGTAGTAGTGAAAGTTCGCGGTAAGCCACAGCGTGCTTAGAAAGGTCGTCGTAAACTATTAAAACATCGCGTCCACGTTCAGCGAAGTATTCAGCCATAGAACACGCTGAAAATGGAGCCAAATACTGAAGTGTTCCTTCTTTGTGAGCAGGAGCTGAGACTATAATTGTGTAGTCAAGTGCGTTGTGTTCTTCTAAAGTTTTTCTAATTTGTGCAACAGTTTGTTGTTTTTGGCCAATTGCTGTGTAGACACAAATTACGTTTTTGCCTTGTTGATTTAAAATGGTGTCAATAGCAATAGAAGTTTTGCCAGTTTGTCTGTCACCAATAATTAACTCTCTTTGGCCTTTGCCAATCGGAATCAAGGCATCTATCATTCCAATGCCTGTAAGCAGTGGTTCGTTGACGTGGTCTCGCTCCATCACGGCGTGAGCAGGCCTTTCAATTGGTAGAGTTTCTGAAGTTATAATTTTTTCAAGTCCGTCTTGAGGTTCTCCCAGCGGGTCAACCACACGTCCAAGTAAGGCCTCGCCAACTGGCACTTCAAAGATTTTGCCGGTTAGCCTACACTCGTCGCCTTCCTTAATTGAAAAAATATCTCCAAGTAATATAATTCCGACTTTATCAACTTCTAAGTTAAAAATTACTCCAAAACAAGAACTGTTAAATACAACTTTTTCGCCCATCATGGCGTTTTTAAGCCCATAGCAAAAACATATTCCATCACCGACTGTCAAAATATAGCCGACTTCTTGGAACTGGCTTTCGTTTTGTTGAGCCTTCAGCTCTTCTTCAATTTGAGTTTGCAGTTTTTTGATATCTAAAGCCATTTTGTTTCCTTTCTTTATCTAAACATTTCTTTTAATTTGGTTAAAACTGACAAGTCCAAACTGCGACCAGCATAATCAATCTTGAGGCCATCTATTAGTTTTGGATTGATTTCTTGTCTTAAAATTAAGGCCTTTCCTTGAATAATTTTTTTAAGTTCAGATGTTAGAGTTTTAATTTGTGTATCTGTTAATTTTTTAGGCGAAGAAATAGTTACATACGCTTGATTTCTTTCAATGTTTTGTAGGCGCATAAACTCCGCATAAATTTTGTCAATTGCCAAAATTGCTTTGTCTTTAATTAAAATTTTTACAAAACTTTGCGTTTCTTTACTGAACTGAGCAAGAACTCTTTCGGCGTCTATGTGACCATATGCGAGTGCTGAAATTAACTCAGGACTTTTGGCATAAATATTTTTAAAAGTGTGGAGTTCTTCAATTAAAACATTCTGCGAAGTTTTGTCTTTAACAAAATTAAAATAGGCGTGTGCGTATTTGGTGTAATTATTTTTTTGCATTTTCAAGTTCAGTTTCAATTAAAAGATCAAGTTCGTTTTCGTATAAGTTTTTATCAATTTCTTTTTTGACAATTAACTTAGTTGCCTTGTAGGAAATCGCTTTAATTGCTTGTTTGATTTCTGCTTCTTTTTCTTTGATTTCGGCCTCAATTTCGTTGTCTAGTTTAGCAAGTCGACGCTCTGCGGTTTTTTTAGCTTTAGCCAAAATTTCGTCTCGTTCTAATTGAGCATCTTTAATTAAAGTGTCTCGCATCTGTTCAATGTCATCACGGGCAGATAAATACTTTTGACTAATTTCTGCCTTTAAGACTTTGATTTCTTCTTGTGCTTTATTCGCTTCTTGTTTTTCTTTAATTTCCTGCATTCTCTTTTCATCTAAAAATTTAGTGATTTTTTTCCAAAAGAAAAAACGCACTATTAGATAAAGAATAAACAACGCAGTTAATTGATAGACAATAATAGACCAATCTGAAAACATTGAGTAAAGACCTTTTTCCACGGTCTTTACGATGTTTTTAGAAATATCTGTATAAATAGTCATTTTAAAAAAGCGAAACTAAATCGGTGCTTATTTACTTGCTAAAGTAAAGGCAACAACCATACCGTAGATGGCAGAAGTTTCAACGACGGTTTGGGCAATGATCATTAAAATCATTATTTTGTTTGAAGCCTCTGGTTGACGAGCAACCCCTTCAACGGCTTTCATACCAATTAAACCTTGTCCAATTGAAGTCGCAAAACCAGTAAATACGGCAATACCAGCACCGATGTAGGCAAGTGAACCTACAACTTGCATTAAGTTTAAGTTAGCAATTAAGTTTAAAATTGTGTCCATAAATATATCCTCCTAATTTTAATTTTTTGCGTTTTTGTATACTAAATTATACTCTAGTAGAAAGTTTTCATCTGTGTTTTCATATTTATCTGTCTCTTCGGTTTTTTGAGAAATCGCGATAACTGTCAGCAGCACAAACACCAAAGTTTGAATGCAACCAAACAAAATATCAAAGATAAAATGCATGATTGGCGTGACAAACGGAGAAAGACCACCCAGTAGTGAGTAGACTAAAGAAAGCAGAATTCCGCCACTCACTATATTTCCAAATAAACGAAAACTCATAGAAAGAATGGGCGTGAACTCAGAAAGCAGGTTAATTGGAAACATAATAGAAACTGGTTCAAACAAACCTTTAAAGTGTTTGGCTTTTCTTGACTTTAGTCCAATTTGATGTTTGCAATAAAGTGAAAACAGGGTCAGCGGAACTGTGATTGCGGTAAAAGCAGTAGGTGTAATTAGTCCAAAAATTCCCGAAATATTGGCAAACAAAATAAAGAAAATTAGCGTGAAAATGTATGGTGCTGCGGTTCGCCAGTGAATCCCGATGTTTTGTTTTAAGAAAACGTTGACGCTGTCAACCGCTTTAATGTGCCAGTAGAGAAACTTATTTGGTTCTTTTCCGCGAAGTCTTTCAACAGCGACGCCAATTGCAGAGACGTATACTGCGATTATCGTCATTATGAAAAGAGATGCAAAAAAATACGGAGTAATCGCTTGTGGGAACTTATTGATTTCTAGATTTTCTAACATTTTTCTCCTTTCACAATTTTTGTTTCAACTAATATAGCAATACTCGCGAGTACTATACTTGCTGCCAAAGTAGTGCCAAAACTTAAATAATTTAAACCAGGTGTTTTTAACTTTAAAACACTACTTAAAATAAAAATTAGTAAAAACAACATAAAAATTACAAAGTTTTGCAAAATAGTAAACCCAAAAACTTGGGTTTTTTTAAAAGTTTTTAACTCTACTTTTAAAATTAACGTGAATAAAAAACAATAAACTAAAGCAAGGTTTGCAAATAAATACGCAGTTTTATCAATGTAAAGCCAAACAAGACTTGAAATAAAACTAAATAAGTAAAGAAAATAGACAAAGTGGTTAATCGTTTTGATTTTCATCGCCAATTTTTGGGGTGTCTTGAGGTTTTATTTCCTTCTTCTCAGTTTTAATTAGTTTGCGGTAAATGTTTAGAGCAAAAGAAATTGAAGAAACAAATCCAATTCCAAAACCAATTAAAGCAGCAACACCAACACCTACTGGACTATAGCCTGACTTTTTGGCAATCAAAGCAGCAACTGCGGTTGGAATTAGTAGTGAAAAAATAATTTGACTGACAAGTAAATACCAGACTCCAAATTTTTTCATAAATTACTTAGTGCCAAATAAACGGTCGCCACAATCCCCAAGTCCAGGAACAATGTAGCCGTTTTCATTTAAGCGTTCATCTTCTTGTGCTAAATAAATATCAACGTCTGGATGTTTTTCTTGTAGTAACTCAATCCCTTCAGGACAACCAACAATACCTGCGTATCTGATGTTTTTAACGCCAATTTCTTTCAGGGCTTGAATTGCGTAAGCAGCAGAATGACCTGTTGCTAACATTGGATCTAGCACAATAACAAGCGAGTTTTTAGTGTTTTCAGGGACTTTAAAAAAGTATTTTTTTGGCTCCAAGGTCTCTTCATCGCGATACAGTCCAATGTGTCCGATTTTGGCAGTTGGAATTAAACTACAAACCCCTTCAACCATACCAAGTCCTGCTCTTAAAACCGGAATTAAAACAACTTCTTCTTTGAGTTCCTGGCACTTAGTTTTAACAATCGGAGTAGTAACTTCCACGGTTTTAGTTTGAAAATCGCGAGAAAGTTCATAAGTTACCAAGGTAGCGATTTCAGAAACCAGTTCTCTAAACTCTTTGGTTTTAGTGTGAACTGAACGCAGTTGACTCATTTTGTGTTCAATTAATGGGTGATTCAAAATTTTTACCATTGTCTACTCCTTTTGATTAAAGTGAGTTTAGCATGTCAACTCTACGTTGATGTCTACCTGCTTCAAATTCACTTTGCAAAAACTCTTCAACAAACTCAATTAACATGCTTGACTCAAATCCGCGTCCACTTAACGCAATTATGTTTGCGTTGTTGTGAAGTTTTGCTAAGTGTGCGGCTTCCTTGGTGTAAACCAAGGCGCATCTGGCTCCTTTGACTTTATTGGCAGCAATAGAAATACCAATTCCAGAACCGCAGACAACAATGCCAAGCGAGTCTTTGGTTTCAACTACTTTTCTGGCAACTTTTTCACCGAAAACAGGATAGTCAACTGAATCTGTTGAGTTAGTTCCAAGGTCAGTAATTATGTGCTTAGTAGTTTCTTTTAAATGTGTTTTGATTTTTTCTTTTGCCAAAAAACCAGCATGGTCAGATCCAATAAATATTTCCATGATTACCTACCTTTTTAGAACTTTTTTGTCCTTATATAATATTATATTACAATTTTATAGGTTTGTAAATATTTCAAATGAGTGATTTATTTGCATGTTTTTTTAAAATGTGTTAATATAATACCTGAGTTTTTGAGATGAAAAAATATTTTCGGAGTTGTTGGCTTTAT
>CAUUFL010000031.1:0-6013 GCA_963544545.1 uncultured Acholeplasmataceae bacterium | reverse complement strand
ACGTTACAGGTATAATTTCCCTTGCTGAAGGCGTGGAACTTGTAATGCCTGGTGACAACACCACAATCACTGTTGAGTTAATTCACCCAATCGCACTTGAACAAGGAACTAAGTTCTCAATCCGCGAAGGTGGTCACACAGTTGGTGCGGGTTCTGTAACTAAAATTATTGCTTAATTTAGTCAAGTAAATTAGTTATTTAATTTAAACGAAAAAGCATTTTTAAAAAGGCCTTTGGCTAGGTTTATCCGGCCTTGGCCTTTTTTGCCAAAAACCAATGTTTAAAAATAGGAGCGCGAAAAAATATGAAGTATAAACACTCTAAATTACTTTCTGCAGGTTACTTAAAGGTTTCAGATATACATGAACTTTACTTTGAGGAGCGTGGCTCTAGAACCGGAATTCCTTTGATTTTTATCCACGGAGGCCCAGGTGGCGGGTTTTCAAAAAGCGCTGAGTACTTTTTTAATCCACGTAAGTTTCATTATATTTTGTTTGACCAACGCGGAGTTGGCCGCTCTAAACCTTTTTTAGAAACCAAAGATAACGATATTTTTGAAATTGTTGACGACATTGAAAAAATCCGCAAGCACTTTGGATTCGCGAAAATCTGGCTATTTGGTGGCAGTTTTGGCTCAACAATTGCGTTAACTTACGCAATAAAATACCCTGAACACACTGCAGGAATGCTGATTCGTGGGATATTTTTGGCAAGACAAGAAGACTGCGATTGGCTGTATTCAGAGGCCCAAAACTTCTATTGGCCTGAATACAAAGAGTTTATCTCAGAAATTGGCGATACTAAAAAAGTCAAAGATATCGTACCTGAGTACCTTAAAAAAATTACTTCATCAGACAAAACAGTTAGCGATAGAGCCTCACTTAAATGGGCAAATTACGAACTTTCTTTAGTTTTTCCGGTCAAAAGACCAGAAATTTTGGCAACACAAGCAACTAACTCAGAGAGACAAATTGCTTTAATGGAGGCTTTCTTTTTTGCCAATAAAACATTTGGTAAAGACGACAACTATATTCTTGCAAACATCCACAAAACCGCGCACATTCCAACCTATATAGTTCACGGCAGATACGACATGGTCTGTCCACTAAAACAGGCTTATTTAGTGCACGAGGCAATCCCTGGTTCTAAATTAACCGTGGTTGAACTTGGAGGCCATGCCTCTTCTCACAAACCCACTTTTAAAGCAATTCAAAAATATTTAAAAGAAATCATTAAAAACAATAAATAATTCAAAAAAACTTTTATTTTTATCTAAATTTTTAATATAATATTAACAAGTTAAACATAACTAACGGAGGAATAAAATGATTAAATTAGTAGTAATTAGACACGGCCAAAGTGAATGGAATTTAGCCAATAAATTCACTGGTTGGACAAATGTTGAACTTTCTGAAAACGGAGTAAAAGAAGCCAAAGCAGCAGGTCTTTTACTAAAAGAAAAAGGCTTTATTTTTGACCTTGCTTTCACTTCTTCTTTAAAACGTGCACAAAACACACTTGCCTATATTTTAGAACAACTTGGCCTTTCTGACATTGAAATCAGACGTTCATACCTATTAAACGAACGCCACTACGGAGCGCTTCAAGGTCTAAACAAAGCAGAGACAGCCGCAAAATACGGAGACGAACAAGTAAGAATTTGGCGTCGTTCCGCAGAAGTGCGTCCACCTGCTTTAGATTTCAACGATCCACGCCATCCTCGTTTTGACGAGAACCTAAAAGGAATAGATCCAAAAGAACTACCTGCTTCAGAAAACTTACTAGACACAGTTGACCGCGTTGTTAAATACTGGGAAAGCGATATTAAACCAGCATTGCTTGCTGGCAAAAAAGTAATTATCGCAGCTCACGGCAACTCTCTTCGTGCGCTTTACAAATACATTAACAACGTCTCAACTGCAGACATTATGAATGTTGAACTTCCTACCGGCAAACCGCTTGTTTTTGAGTTTGACGATAGCCTAAACATTCAAAAAACTTACTACATTTAATATTTAATAAAACCAAAATATCAGGGTCAAGTGAAATTCTTAACTGGTGGTCCAAGCCCACGAGCGACAGTTTAAAACTGAAGCAGAACAGGATAGTTTCCTGTGCCAACGGTCAAAGTCCGGATGAAAGATAGGAAGGCATTTATTTTAATCTAAAATGTAAGCAATTTACATTTCTGGCTTTTTTAAAAAAATGTGCATACGATGTGCATTTTTTTAAAAATTAGCAAACTAAAATACTTTTAACTTCCTTGAACAACTTAAAAGGATGTTAAATATGTTTAAAGAGAATCAAACTGAAAATCAAAACAGAGAACTTACTAAGTTTGCAATGCTTTTGGCACTTAGTATAATTTTGGGGTATTTTAAAATACCTCTTTTTCCACCGCTCAAACTAGACTTTTCAGAAATAGCGATACTATATGCTATGTTTGAGTTTAAAGTTCCGCTGGTAGTTTTAATGACTATCTTAAGGTCTGGAATAAGGTGGCTAATCAATCCATCGGCTACTAACTTTCCGTTTATATTTTTTGGCGAACTTGTGGCAATTTACTGCACACTTACGTTAATTTTAGCGGTATGTTTAGACTTTAAGTTAAACAACAAAAAGTATTACTTAATATCGGTTTTAAACTATACACTAATTCCGACAGTTTTAATATTGGTAGCAAACGCCTTGTTTTTTATTCCTACCTTTATTTCAGGTAAACCAGCTTACTATACAACCCACTTAATGCCAATTGCAAAATACTTAAAAACACTTGCCTCAGTTTACCTACCATTTAATTTAATTAAGTATTTTATTGTTGCTGTAGTTGGTCTGAAAATTGTTGAGTTTAGAAAACAAAAGTTAGAAGTTTAAATAAAATATTACCCTTGACTATGAACCCAAAACTAAAAAGCCTTTAAGATAAAACTTAAAGGCTTTTTCTCTGCATAAATTTTTTATTTTAAATAAATAATTGTGACACCCATTTGTCCTTCAAACTCTCCGCCGAAACGATGACTTTTAATCTTAGGGTGTTTTTTAATGTAGGCATAAACTGCATTTTTAACAGCACCAGTTCCATAGCCATGAATAATTTTGGCTTGAGTGAAATTTGCAAGAATTAGTTTATCAATTTCTTTAGCTAAGATAGTTTCAACTTCGTGTGCTCTTTTTCCGCGCAGATCAATTTCAAAATTAGCAGGACTAAAAAAAGGTTCACTGACTGTTTTTTTAGTCAAGGTTGTTGGTTTAATTGTATGCTTTTTAGGGCTAACTATGGACCTTAATTTTAAATCATTTTTCTTAAATTTAAGTAAGTTGCCTTCAATATCTACAAAATATAAATCATCCTTTATTCGTTTAATAACGCCATCTTGAAAGATTGGGCCAACATAGACTAAATCACCAATTTTAAGTTCTACATTATTGTCAAACTCGCTTTCAGGTCTTTTTATACCTTGTTTGATTTCAGAGATTTTTTTAACATTGATGGCCTTTATATCTTTAAGTTCTTTAATAAGTGCTTCTACTTCTGAGACCGAGTCTTCCCATTTCTTTCGCTCTACTTTAAGTACGCTTTCAACTCTTGTGCTAAACTCTTTTCCTTGTTTATCTTTAATCTCCATATTTTGCGTTATAAGGCTATTTAACAGTGTTTCTTTTTCTTTTAGTTCTTTAGTTAATTGTCCGTTTTTTTCAATGTTTGCAGCAAGACTTGTAAGTAATTCTTCTGATTTGTTGTCTTGATTTGAAAGATACGCTTCGGCGTCTTTTAGTACTTTTTCATTCATTCCAAGTCTTTTTGCAATCAGTATTGCGTTTGAATTTCCAATTGAATTAAACGACAATTTGTAAGTCGGAGAAAGCGAGTCAATATCAAAACAAACCGACACTCCTGTAGTTGTTGAGTTTTCTAAATACTGAAGCATTTTAACTTTTGGATAGTGAGTGGTTAGTATCAAAGTGCAGTTTTTTAAAAGCAAATGCTTAATAATAGCCAGAGCCAAAGCCTGTCCTTCTAAAGGATCTGTACCAGAGCCAGGTTCGTCTAAAAGCACTAATGAATCTTGAGTTGCATCGCTTATAAAACTAATTAGTCTAACCATGTGAGATGAAAAAGTTGACAGGTTTTGTTCCAAAGATTGCTCATCACCTATGTCTACAAATACTTTACTATAATTTGGTAAAATCGCTTCTTTAGCGGGTATTAAGAAACCTACCTTTAACATAAGTGAAAACAAACCAACAGTTTTCATAGACGCTGTTTTTCCACCAGTATTTGGACCTGTAATGATAGTTAGAGGTTTGTTTGGATAAATATAAAAGTCAATTGGCACTACTTTGTTTTCGTCAATTAACGGGTGTCTCGCTTCAATTAGTTTAAGCGACTTGTCTTTTGAAATCACTGGAACACAACAATTTTGTTTAACAAAGAACTTAGCGCAGGCAAAGTAATAGTCCAATTTTAAAAGTGCGTTTTGAGCGTCTATATATTTATTTAAGTCAATTAAAAGAAAATCCATAAGTTGCTTTAAGATTTTCTCTTTCTCTTTTTCTTCTTCATTTTGTAGTTCACTTAGTCTAAATCTAAACTGCTGCATTTCCGCAGGTTCAATATAAATAGACTGTCCTGAGTTACTAGTATCTACTACATTTCCTTTAATCTTTCTTTTATAGACTACAGAAACTACTAGGCACCAAAAACCAGACTTATAAATAACTTGTTCATCAGTTAAAAAAGGCGAGTAGATTTTTTTTAGTTCATCAATTCGTTTCTTTGAGTTTTCATTTAAAGTTTTTATTTCTTTTCTAATTTTACCCAATCTAAGTGATGCTGAATCTAAAAACTCTCCATTTTCATCAATTGTCTCGTTTAGTTTACTTAGTTCTTTGGTTGGTAAAAACAGTTTAATGAAAAACTCAATTAGTGCAGTGTAATTAAAGTTAGACTTAGTTTGATTAAAATAATTAAAACCAACTTTAATAGTCTCAAAGAAAAACTTTAGTTGGAGTAAGTCTTTAACATTCAAAGGCCTTAGTTTTAAAAGACCGAAAAAAATACTTTTGCAATCATAGTTTTCAGCAAAATCAATTACACCAAATTCCTTTAAGGCGCTAGTTGCTTCTGTGTTCTTTAAAATTTCTTTTTCAATTTCATTATTGCTCTGTAAAAACGGCATTGTCAAAATTTGTTCTTTAACAGATTTTGATACAGCGTTTCTCGCCACTTTTTCAATTATTTTATTAAATTCTAGTTTAATTGCGTTTTTTTCCATAATTTTAAACCAATAATATTATATGCGCTAAAGTTATTTTTTTAACATTTTATTATTTTTGTATCTATTGTTTAAAAACCACAAATTACCTTCAAAAAATAGCCTTAAAAAGGTTATAATTATTAAATAGAGGTAGAAAAATGCAGCAAAAACTTCAAGAATTAAAACAAAAATTAACAGAAAAATTAAGCTTGGTTGCTAACCCTACAGAAATTGAAGATATTTGGCGCCAATACTTTGGTAAAGACTCTGAGTTTCAACAAATTATGCAAACTTTAAAGTCAGTTGAACCTGAAAAAAAGAAAGAATACGGTCAACTAATTAATACCTATAAAGTTGAATTACAAGAACTTTGTAATTCAAAAAAATCCATTTTGGAAAAAGAGGCTAAACTGACTAAACAGTTTAGTGAAAAAATTGATATTGAGTTAGACACTCATCAGTTTTCACGCGGTGCCGTGCACCCACTAAATGCTATTATTGAAAACTTCAAATCTCACTTTTTAGCACATGGTTTTGAAATTGTAGAAGGTCCTGAAATTGAAACTGAACTTTATAACTTTGAAATGATGAACATCCCAAAATCGCATCCTGCTAGAAATGAGAAAGATACATTTTATATTGATGCAGATAAACTACTTCGCACACATACCTCACCAGTTCAAGCAAGAACAATGCTGGAAAAACAGGGTAAACCGATTAAAATCATTTCAACTGGTAAAGTCTACCGTAGAGAT
>CAUUFL010000030.1:0-6057 GCA_963544545.1 uncultured Acholeplasmataceae bacterium | reverse complement strand
CTAAAAATAGTGGTTTCACTGAACACGACGCTGTTAAGGCTGGAAAAAATAAACTGCGTTTTGTGGTACCAGAAACTATAGATACAACTAAATCTACATTCATTTCTGTTAGAAAAGAATGGTTCACAACTAGCAGACTAGGAACAATTGTTGACATTAAAGCAAAACCAGGTAAATACTTAGCCCTTGACTTTACTGACCGTCAACACGACTCTGAAGTTTTTACTATCTACACTAAGAACTGGTTTGGAATTAAAAAGCAGTATGACGTAATTGTTGATTACACTAACTTCCTTCGTATCTTTTTCCCAGAGTCACACGATGGTGCAATTCCTCGCAAACCAGAAATTCTTCCATATTCTAAACTACAAACTGAACACAAACACAAATACGAGGAACTTTATAAAATCAAAAGTTTCTATGCATACGACAAAGACGGAAAAATCGCTCCAGAACCTATTCACAGAAGAGATGTTTTTTCTAAAGACATCGCTCAAGGCCGAGCATTTATTGTTAACAACAGCACACAAATTTCTTTAGTTTATGATTTCTTACTGCCAGGTATCTTTAAAAACAAAGCACAAAAAACTCAAGTTTACGACCTTGTTGACAAGACTGTTGGAAAAGCAAAAACTCTTGATCCTGAAAAACAAGGACACGAAATTCAGTTTAACACCCCACCTTTCTATATTTCTAAGTTCCTTGGTTGGTACTACATTGATCCAACCGGCAACCGAGTTGACTTAAAACCGGGTGAGGAGTTTAATATCCCAACTTGGGTAAAATCTGAACTTAGACTAATTGCTAAATATGACATCACTGCTGATATAGATAAGTTAGCTCCAGCCCTTGATAAGCAAGGTCTTGTAGCAGTCTCTTACTTTGATGGCGTGCAAAGAGTATTTTTAGATATTGTCAAGAGAGGCACACCACTTCGTGAACACATCTACAATAAAGAAGGATATGTTTATGAAGGTTGGTATAAAGACAGCGCTTTCACAAAAAAAGTAGACTTTAGTCAAGAAGTTGCAACTACTCATATTTCGCTTTACTTAAAGTCAATTTCTCAAAACCAACCGCAACCCGAAAAACCAACTAAATACCACACTATTACTTTCAAAACTCCAGATGGCGCATCTCAACTTTCTCCAGCAAAAGTAGCACGCGACCAAAAACTAGATGCAAACTACGCAGCCCCAAACCGAGTTTCTAAAGTTTATCCAGACGGCAAATTGGAAGAGCTTGACTATTGGACAATTTGGGATCCTGTTAATAACCAAGACACAGGTGTTAAGTTTGACTTTAATACTCCGATTACCAGCGACCTTGTACTGTATGCTCATTTAAGACCATATAAAACACCAGACTCAGAGCGCCCAGTAACTTTCAAAGTACTTGACCATATTCAAAACCAAACACTTTACGACAAAACTTTAACTGCAGTTAACAACAAAATTCAAGACGCAGATAAAGCAGAAATTAACGGAATTTTAGGAAATGCTCTTGCTGACGTTGAAACTCCAATGGGTACATACCGCTTCAAAGGCTGGTATTTAAACGGAGATATTAACTCTCCGTTTAACATAGACGACGCACTTCCAAAAAACATAAAACGTTTTGAAATTCACGCAGTTTATGACTTTGAGCCAAACGACAAAGTACCAAACCCACAAGACCCGGACAACCCACTTCCACTTGACCCAAGTCTAGTTAAACTAACTTTCTTAACCCCCGAGCGCACAGTGCTTGCCGTTCAAACTCAAGAAAAAGGCAAGGCTTACACGGGTACTCTGCCAACTATTTCTAAACTAGGTTATGTATTTAAACACTGGGCTTACTTTGAAAACAACGAAGTTAAGGACCAATTTGATACTACTGCTGTTTTAAATGACAACAAGGTGCTATATCCTGTGTTTGAAAAAGATCCAAACGCAAACCTTGAAAACGAAGAACTGCACACTGTTAAGATCTACAATCCACTACTTAAATCAACTCAAATCTTAAAAGTTAAAAAAGGTGAACTACTTAGAGTAGACGTAAGTGCCTACACCACTACTATTGAAGACAAAGAATACGTGTTTGACAAGTTTACAAACAAAGACGGCTCTGACTTTGACCACTTAACAACTGCGATTACAAAAGACCTTGAGTTAACTGTCAACTTAAAAGAAAAAGAACTTGCTGGCTTTAGGCAAATTGACATTAAAATTATTGACCCAGTTCAAGGTAAAGTTTTATTTGACGGCAAAGTGCGTGTTAAAGACAACCAAATCTACGCACCAGACCGTGCGAAACTACAGGCTATCCTTGACACAGTTGGTGCAGACATTGGCACTGTACTTGGTAAATACCGCTTTAAAGGTTGGTATTTAAACGGTGACATCAACTCTCCGTTTACAGTTGGCGACAATTTAGATCCAAACACTACTAACCTAACAGTTAAGGCAGTTTACTACTTTGAAGATAACAACAAAGTACCAAATCCAGATAACCCAAGTGACCCACAACCTCTTGACCCTACTTTAATTAAAGTTACTTTCCTTTCAGACAACTACTCAGTTATCTCTGTTCAAACAAGTAAAAAAGGTAAAGTTTTTGATGGAACCTTGCCAAATGTTGAAAAACGTGGCTACATCTTTAAACACTGGGTTTACTTTAAAGCAGGAGTATTTGGCGCGATGTACAACGAACAAGACGTGCTTACTGAAAACACAGTTCTGTATCCTGTCTTTGAAAAAGACCCAAGTGAACCTGAGCCAAAAAACACAGCTAAAGTCACTATGCAAAGCGAATTGCTTGGACAAAGCGAACACAGGTTTGTCAAAAAAGGTACAAAACTAGATTTAGATCCACAACAATTTAATACCAAAGTTGGCAAATACTTGTATAAGTTCAAACGTTTCGTTGACGAAAACGGTAATACTTTTGACTATAAAACCAAGCCAATTTTTGAAGATATTACTTTAAAAATAGAATACGAAAAAACTGAGCCGAAGGCTAAATACACTATTAAACACGTATTTGAAGGGGTAGAAGGACAAATCCCTGAAACCACTCAAACTGTAGAAAAAGAAACTACTGTGGGTAGTGAGATCACTGTAGACAGCAGTGATGGTCTACCTGGACTTGACCACGGCTTTGATTTAGTGGACTCAAGTGAAACTAAAATCGTTAAAGCAGATGGTTCTACTGAGTTTATCTTAAACTACAAACGAAAAGAGTTTGCCGTGACTTACCAGGCAAACTACCGAAATCAATTCCCAGGAACTGTGGTTTCAAATGAACCTCAAACTCACAAAGTTAAGTATCAAGAGAAAATCAAAGAACCAGATCCAGCGCCAAAACTAGAGCGACATGGCCGCACGTATACCTTTAAACACTGGCAACTTGAGTCTACTATGAACGGAGTATACACAGAGCAAAGTCCTTATAACTTCAACACCAGAGTTAACCGCAATGTTGATTTAGTGGCTTACTTTGAAGAAAAAATTGAAAAAGTTAACTACAAAATTGTACATATGCTAGAAAAACAAGGCGAAGACAGTGCACTAAACGGTCAATACGACAGAATTGAAGAACTTCAACAAGATAAAAAAGTAGAAGATGGTGCTACTTACCAAGATTACTCAGCACTAGACTCTAACTTATACGAAAAAGATTTAGCACACCCAGATAATCTGCTTAATGCACAACTTAATACTGGCGATAACACTACCGAAGTTCGCCAATACTATAAGTTAAAAGAAACTACTGTTAACTTCAGAAAAACAGCAGGTATTGAAAGTTTTGATTCTGCAGAAACTATTTCGGTTAAGAAAACCCGCAAAATTGACTTGCCAAACTACAACTTAAAGGCAAATTACGAGTTTACTGGTTGGAGTTTAAATGAAAACGGACCAAGTCAGGCTAAGTTTATTGCAAACGTCGTCAGTATGGATATTTACGCGAACACCAGGATTCTTGAATCTAGAGTTAAATACACTATTTTAACTCAAAGAGCAGACGGTGGATATGACACAACTTACGAAACTAAAACTGCCTTAATTGGTTCAGTTCACACAGCAAGTTATGCAAATCCAAACAGTTCTATTTACCAAGACCCTCGTTTCAACCCTACTCAATTTACTGTGAGTGCAAATGAAGACGAAAACCGAGTCACTGTAACCATTGACAGAAATCTCTACACAGTTACTTTTAAAGTTATAGGTCATTCTGGTACTATTCTAAATAGAGTGATTAGACACGGCGCTAAAATTGGCGCGATTGACGAAAGCCAATTTGAAGCAGACGAACTTGGTATTATAAAAGCAGAACTAGATGATCAAGAAAAAACTAAGGAAGAAATTGAAAAATTTGCTGTTTCAAAAAATCATAAAGTAACCCTCCATATTGGTATACCTACTAGGAAGTTCGGCGAATACCCACAAACTTTGGTTACCAATCCTGCCGGAATCAACCATTTGAAAGACGTACCTTTTGGACTTCATTTCAATTACAATGGAACAAACTACACTGTTCAGTATGAACGTTCGTACTGGCAAGATTCAAATGGTACTAAATACGAGAAATACAACGGTCAGTATTACAAAATTGAACCAGTTAATTTTTTAAAAATTCCAAAACAAAAAACATGGTTTACCGAAAAAATCATAGACGTGTCACCATTTAATATTTATCATTACGATTATCCTGATAATGCTAAACCTGAACACTCTATTTTTAAATCAATGGTAGAAAGTATTGGCAGAGTATTTAGGGGTGATACTTATATGCCAACTTACGATACTGGTGATTTTCAAATGAAACCTGCTTTAGACGCTGCTATGCATAGCAAGTTAAAAAAAGAATCTACAGATTATGCAAAAGCAGTTTTAAATCAACATTTTGGCAGTTTTCCTAAATATCGTGGCGCTAGTTTACCAAAATTTAGCGATCATAAAATAGGTTATCCTTTTTACCATAATCAACACGCTACGCTCTGGTGGCTCGGCACTAAGTATCCTGATTCACGTCCGTTTGCGCGCTACATTTTCTCTAATGGCATTAACCAGGACGGCGTGCATGCCGTTTTAGGTGTAGTGGTTTGCATTAGATAGTACCCTGTCCACTTGCCGTAGGTACTCTCTCTAATTTTAATTTTAGAGATTTTTCCACCGCATTGTAGTTCCTATAAAGAATAATCGCTTAATTTATACAATCAACTTTTTGAAAATATAAAGGTTTTCAAAAGCTATTAAACTAGTTTATTGAATTATATAATTTAAACTAAATTTAAAATTACTCTACTTCACTTTGCATATTAGAGTGAAGTAGAGTAAGAATATCAATAGTTTTTAAAAATTGAAATATAAAATAAGAAAATATTTAAATTACTTTTGTTTAATTTTATAAATCAATCCGCTAATAAATTTAAAACAAAGGTAATTTAAATATTTTAATTACAATAGAACCACAAATACTTACTTATTTTTTAAAAAAGAGAGAGGTCTTAAATATGCAAATTAATAAAAGAAAAAGTTTAATAATTTCGGCTTTATTTATCTTTGCCTTAATTTTTACTATTTTATTTTTAATTTTTTCATTTACACATCCCACACTTCATTTGACTAAAGCCAGTGGCTTTAGTCAAAAAGACTTTAAAAAACAGTCACAAAAACTACGCTTTGTAGTGCCAGATACTATTGACACCACTAGGTCTACATACATTTCTATTAAAAAAGAGTGGTTTGAAAGTTCTGGTTTTGGCAAAATTACTGAAATTAAAGCCAAACCTGGCAAATACCTAGCACTAGATTTTACAGATCGACAATATGACTCTGAAGTTTTTACAATTTACACAAAAAACTGGTTTGGAGTTAAAAAACAACACGACGTAATTGTAGACTACTCAAACTATTTGCGTGTGTTTTTCCCAGAGTCTTACGACGGTGCCGCTCCGCGTAAACCTATTATTCTTCCATATTCTAAACTAGAGACTGACTACAGAGGGAAACTAGAAGACCTTCGCAGATACGACTCTTTTTTTGCCTATGACAAAAAAGGTTTAGTTGAGTCTAA
>CAUUFL010000029.1:0-6082 GCA_963544545.1 uncultured Acholeplasmataceae bacterium | reverse complement strand
ATGAATCTAGAATTAGCGCAATGATGACTTTCTACAACTCACTGGCTATTCAGTTGTTTATCGCTGTTCCTCCACAACGCGTGGCTAACATCATTCAATACGTTACAACTTCGCTTACAGTTGTTAAGCACAAAGAACTTTCTTTTGTTAAAGAGTTTCAAAAAGAACCACTAATTAAAACAATTACCGAAACTCCTGAGGCTGAGCAAAGCGCAGAAGAAGACACAGAAAACCCAAGTCTTAACTAAGTTTTATGTTGACTTAATCTTAAAATCCAGTAGAGCGACTCTACTGGATTTTTGCTTATTACGGGAAATAGGATAAAATCACTCTAATTAGGTTAAAAAGCATTAGTTTTGAGATTTTTATGGCTTACTTATCTAAAAAATCTCACACCAAACTATGGTAAAATACATTAACAGCAAAAATCATTTATCTTTGTTTTTAAGGACAATACAAAGATAAATAAATTAAATTTAAAAAAATATTTAAACGAGGTGTATTATTACTAATATTAAAATTTTTGGACTTGGTGGATTTGGAGAAATTGGTAAAAACTTCTTCTGTCTACAAGTCAATCGTTCTATCTTTATTTTAGACGCAGGGCTAAAATACCCAACTCAACAACAGTTTGGAATTGACTCAATTATTGCAGACTACTCGACTCTGTTGCCACACAAAGACCAAATTGAGGCTATTTTTTTGTCGTCTTTTAAAGACGAAAACATTGGAGCCTTGCCTTTTTTACTAAAACAAATCAAGGTACCAGTTTACGCAACTGAACTAACAATTCATCAAATTAAACAGACTTTAGAAGATACGCCTGACCTGGATGCTTCCGAAATTGAGTTTAGAGAAATTAAAAAAGGTACTAAAGCCAATTTTAAAGACTGTTCTTTTTCTTTTTATTTCACAAGTTCAGCACTTCCTGAAAGCGTGGGTATCATTGCCCAAACTGAACTTGGTAAAATTATTTACACAGGTTCTTTTTCATTAAACAAAACTCCGCATCCACTTTACCAGACTGAGTTCTCCGCACTAATGGAAGCCGCTTTGGCAAAAGACACTTTGGCCTTACTTCCAGACTGTTCAGGTGTTTCTCAGTTTACCACTTCATACACTCAAGACAAATACCAAGCGTTTTTAACGACTGTTTATAAGAATACCGAAGGCAGACTGTTTTTTGCAGTAGCAGACACCGACATTAAGCGAATTCAAGAAATCATTACTTGGGCTGAACAACTTGACAGAAAAATTTGCTTCTCTAGCCGCAAGTCTTTTATGAAACTACTTCCTTTAATTAAAAAAGGCTACCTGTCACTTGACTTAAAATCGCTAGTTTCACAAAAACATGTATATGAAAACGGCATACAAAATGTCGTGATGATAATCACCGGCAACTTAAATACCCCGCTTATCAAACTACAAAGCATCGCAAAGTCTAAAAATCCCCGCCAAACACTTTCAAAGGAAGATGCAGTTTGCATTTTAATGAAACCAATTCCAGGGGTTGAGACAATGTTTGCAGCAACTTTGGATGAACTTTTTAAAACAGAGTGCAAAACTTACTACAAGCCTAATTTAATAGTCCACGATTTGGCTTCAAGCACCGACATTTCTTTTATGCTTTCGCTTTTGAATCCTCGTTATATTATTCCTTTACGTGGTGAATACAGCCAACAGGTTAAACTCAAGGAAACTTTAATAACTTTTGGGTTTAGTGAAAAAAATATTTTGATTATGGAAAACGGAGACATCGCTCACTTTAATAAAAAAACTGGTTTTGTCTCTAAAAAAGAGTTAGCGGCGGCCGATAAACTAATCGATGAGGTGCCAATTGACGAAAATAACGATATCATCGTTAAAGAACGTGCATACTTAGCCGAAGACGGGATTTTTATCTTGGCCTTTAGATATTCGTTTCAAGACCGAAAAGTTCACGGTGACTTTAATATATTTTCAAAAGGCTTTTCGCGAGATACCGAATTTATTTCAGAAATTACTGAAGGCGCTAAGACATTTTTAGTAAATTTTCATGCAAAAGTAGGTGAACGTGGTCTGCAACTAAATGACTTAAAGAAACAACTTCGTCAACACATCGCTAACTTTATTTACACCAAAAAACGCAAAAACCCAATAGTTAACGCAATAATTTCAGTAATTCGCTAACTAGCTTTTTAATGGTAAAAAACGCACAAATGTGTTAACATTAATTGTTATTACCACATAGAAAAAGTTATTTAAATATGCAAGTTTGCATTACTTTTATAGTGAGTCTTTTAAGGAGGAAAATATGTACGCTATATTTGCTAAAGGTGGCAAACAATTTAAAGCCGAAAAAGGACAAAAATTGTTTTTAGAAAAACTTGACAACTCAGTTGACGAAACTGTTGAGTTTAAAGAAGTGCTGCTTGTTTCTGGCGATAAAGTTAAAGTTGGTGCACCTTATGTTAAGGGCGCTAAAGTTGTCGCTAAAGTGCTTCGCCACGGTAAACAAAAGAAAGTCATCGTTTTTAAATACAAAGATAAAAACAATGACAAAGTTAAAAAAGGTCACAGACAACCATACACAGAAGTTTTGGTTGAAGACGTCGTTGTTGCCTAAACGCAACTAATTACTTGATTAAGTTCAAAGTAGATGAATTAAAGCAGAGCATAAGCGCAAAAGGCCACGCAGAGGCAGGGCCTTTTGGCCAAGATATAGTTTGCGCCGGCGTTTCTGTTTTATTTCAATCTCACATCAATTTACTTGAGTTTCTAAAAGAAACTAAAAACATTGAGTATAAATTAACCGAAGCCGAATTTAGTTTTAAAATCACGAAGTCAAGCAAAGCAACAGAGGCTGTTTTTAAAAACTTAGTTTATACTCTCAAGGATATGTCTAGACAATATCCTTCAAACATCAAGGAGGAATAAAAATGCTATTACTCATAAATTTACAGTTATTCGCATCTAAAAAAGGTGTCGGTTCAACTAAAAACGGACGCGATTCCATTTCTAAACGTTTAGGTGCTAAGTTATCAGATGGTCAATATTGCACAGCAGGTTCAATTATTTACCGTCAACGCGGTACGAAAGTGCATCCTGGTAACAATGTCGGAAAAGGTGGAGACGATACTCTGTTCGCCTTAATTTCTGGAATTGTGAAATTTGAACGCATCAGCAGAACTAAAAAACAAGTTTCTGTCTACGCTAAATAACCAAGGTAACTAACTTAGTTACCTTTTTTAATATTAAAGGAAAAAAAGTATGTTAGTAGATGAAGTAAAAGTGGTTTTTAAAGCAGGGCAAGGCGGAAACGGCAAGGTTGCCTTTAGACGAGAGAAGTACGTGGAGTTTGGAGGACCTGCTGGCGGAAACGGTGGGAACGGAGGTTCCGTTGTAATTATTGGCGACAGTGCTCTTAATAACCTACTTTGGTTTAAAAACAATAATTTAATTAAAGCGCAAGGCGGCCAAAATGGTGCTGAGAAGTCTTGCAACGGTAAAAACGGTGAAAACACTGTGGTTAGAGTGCCACTTGGCACACAAGTGTGGGTAGACGGTCAGTTAATTTTTGAAGTTTTGACCGATAAGGATGAGTTTATAGTAGCCCATGGCGGCCGCGGAGGTAGGGGCAACAAATCCTTTAAGTCTAACCGCAATCAAGCCCCAGATTACGCTGAAAACGGCCTGCCTGGTGAAGAGGTTCAAGCAAAACTAATTTTAAAGTACATCGCAGACATTGGCTTGGTTGGTTTTCCAAATGTCGGGAAATCTTCAACCCTAGCCTTGATTTCCAGGGCTAACCCCAAAATTGCAGATTATGAGTTCACCACACTTATTCCAAACCTAGGGGTAGTTTCAACTAAAGAAAAAGACTTTGTAGTTTGCGATATCCCTGGAATTATTGAAAATGCACATCTTGGCGAAGGTCTAGGTTTTACTTTTCTTCGACACATTGAACGCTGTAAGGTACTTGCCCACGTTTTGGATTTAACTAAGGACCCGAAAACCGCTTACCTGCAAATTAAGTCAGAGCTTAAGAAATATTCAAAACAACTTGTTAAGAAAAAAGAACTAATTATTTTAAACAAAGCAGACTTAGTGGTTCAGGCAACAATAGACGAAGCACTTAAATGTTTTAAAAATAAACCGAAAGTCGTAATTTCTACAAAAAACTACTTAGATTCAAGCAAAGTAATTGCCAAAATGGACTTGGTTTTATCTAGAGTAAAACCGTTTGTAGAACAGGCAAACACTGAAATTCAAACTGAGTTAAAGACAAAAACTGATAAAACTCAAAAGAATTTATTTACAGTTAAGAGAGAAGAAAATTGTTTTGTAATTGAAGGTAAAATGATTTTTGACCTTTTTTACAAGGTTGATTTTAACAACGACTCTTCAGTTAAACGCTTTGCCTATCAACTAAGGTCACTTGGTGTTGACGAAGCACTGCTTGAACACGGCGCTAAAAACGGAGATGTTGTTCGCATAAAAGATTTTTACTTTGACTTTATAGTCTAACACTAAAAAAACAATACGGATACTAAGATGTATCCGTATTTTTATGTAAAAATGCTATAAATTGCGTATGGAAAATATATGATGTTTTACTTTGAAAAACAGCAATATTTCGCTTAAAATTAAGCAAAAAACATATATTTTCAATTTTCTATCCGCAAAAATATGCAAAATTACATAAAATTACGGATGGAAAACAAAAGTTTGTTATAATTTGTGTGTAGGTGAAATATGGAAATTAAAAGAGACTCATATTTAAATAAGCTTATTGAAAAGAAATGGAACGGAAGAATTAAAATAATTACCGGACTTCGCTGTGTTGGCAAAAGTTATTTACTTTTAAATTTATTTAAAAACCATTTGCTTAAAGAAAAAGTTGAAGAAGACCAAATAATAACTTTTGCTTTTGACACCGCTGAAGATTTAAGGTTATTAGAAAGATATTTGCCTGAACAAAAAACCTTGCTTGGCAAACAAGGAAGTACAGGTTTATTTGTCAATCATTTAAAGTTTCTTGAGTTTATTTTAGAGAAAACCAAAGACAAAACTAAAAAATACTACATTTTGCTTGACGAAATTCAGCTACTTGAGTATTTTGTTTTTGTACTAAACGGTTTGCTTAGACATGAAAACTTTGATGTGTATGTAACCGGCAGTAATTCAAAACTATTGTCTAAAGATATTGTTACTGAGTTTAGGGGTAGAGGGGACGCAATACACCTGTATCCGCTTTCTTTTAAAGAATACTTTGACTGTTTTAACGCAGATTTCGACACTGCCTTCTTTGAGTATTCTTATTTTGGCGGAATGCCGATTATTTTAAACGAAAAAACCCGGGCTGATAAACAAAAACTACTGAAATTACTTTTTACAGAAATCTATATTAAAGATATCGCTGAATACAATTCTTTGAAAAACATCAATTCTTTTTCTCAGTTACTAGAGACACTCGCCAGTCAAATAGGCTCATTTACTAATCCAAATAAACTAGAAAACAGCTTTAAGTCAAAAACCAAAATTAACTACGACAATGAAACTATTAAAACCCACATTAAATACATTAAAAATGCTTTTTTGTTGTCTGAAGCCAAAAGATATGACTTAAAGGGCAAAAAATACATAGGCGCTGGCTCAAAGTACTACTTTGCTGATCCTGGTTTAAGAAACGCTTTGATTAACTTTAGGCAGGTTGAGTCTACACATATTTTGGAAAATATAGTTTATAACGAACTTATTTTAAATGGTTTTAATGTAGATGTTGGTACAATTGAAGTTAGTGAAAAAAGTGGTTCTGAGATTAAAAGAAAAACTTTAGAAATTGACTTTATTTGCAACAAGTTAAATGAACGCATCTATATCCAAGTTGCCTTTAGTCTTGCTGATTTAGATAAACTAAATCAAGAAAAAAAATCACTTTTACACATTAAAGACAATTTTAGAAAAATAATTATAGTTCACCAAAATATTCATAAGTATTTTAGTGAAGAAGGAATAGAAATTATTTCGTTAAAAGATTTTTTACTAAACGGAATTTGATGCAAATTGCCAAAAAATGTTAAAAGGGTACCCTATCCTAGTT
>CAUUFL010000028.1:0-6103 GCA_963544545.1 uncultured Acholeplasmataceae bacterium | reverse complement strand
AAAAACATCACTAGCACTTTTAAAGTGGTTTACGACAAAACACTTTTTAAGGCAAGTAAGACCAGTATGTATTTTCAAACTTATGAGCTAAATATTGGCAACACTAAGAATCCAGTTTTGACACCTTTTCCGTTTTTTAGACGAATTGGCGAGCGAGTGAATTTTTCTGACTTAGCTAAGTTCAGCAATATCTACCGTTTTAATTTAGACAAAGCACCAGAGCCTGAAGTTATTGAAAAATCGCTTTACACAAAAAGTCTGTTAGCACTTGAAGAAGGACATGATAAAAAAATCCAAACCAAGGACTTAATTGCCAAAAAAGTTATAGATAGCAACTTTGAACAGGCTAGATATTTAGTTAAAAACAAAGACAAAGAAGTAATCACTTACAGTTACCAAATTAACTATAATTCGGTGCTAGCCGAAAACTCAGAGTTTAAAGCTAAATACAACGACTTTAAACTAACAACCGACGTTTTTGTTGGTGGTGGTCAATACCCTTTACACAAACAAACTTTCGGTTGGTTTGACTACTTAACCACAGCTTGGATGGGTTGGCTACTTGGAAATACCTCAATTGCTGGTAAATTCGCGATTGGTATTATTTTCACAACCATTATCGTTCGTATCTTGGCCTGGCCAATTTACGCCCGCACTAACGTAATGTCTGCCAGAATGCAGAAAATGACGCCTGACTTAAATAAACTAGAGCGTAAATATCAAGGCAGAACAGATAAAGCCTCTATTCAACAAAAGCAAATGGAGACAATGCGAATTTATCGTAAACACAAAGTAGGCTTCTCGTCTTTCTTAATTCCTTTCTTGCAAATGCCGATTTTCATTGGAGTTTACAACACCATTAACCGAGTTACTGTGGAAGGTGGATACTACGCATACCAAGTTTGGGACAAGTCTTTTATGGGTCTAAACTTAGGCGCTGGTAAAGACTTAACCAACTATCTACTTGCTTTTGTAGTATTTTGTACCATGGTTTTAATTCAGTTAATCAGTTCATATAAAACTGCAAAAATGCGCGAAAAAGACGCAAGAACAGTGGTAATTGATCCAAAAAAAGACCCTAAACGTAATCAACGCATGATGCTGATTTTTGGAATTATCATGGCTGGTGTGATGACTTGGTGGTCAATTAACGACCGAGGACTGGCGTTTTACTGGATAATTGGTAACTTATTTTCAATCGGTCAAACTGCTTTTTATAAAATTGTTTCAATTAAAAAAGAAAACAAACCCCAAACAGAGGAGTTATTATAATTATGAATATTAAAGAACTTGACAACATTCAAGCAGAATCTGCAGAAGCAGCCATTCAAATTGCTGCCAAAGAACTGCTTTGCAACCCAGGCCAACTTAAAGCGATTCCAACTACTCCTGGCACTTTTAATGTTTTTGTAAAACAATCTCCCGCACTAATTGCCAAAGAGTACTTGGAAAACATCTTTAAAACACTTGACATTGACCTTAAAATTGAGTTTAGAACTCTTGAACAAGGCAAACTAATTGTCTTTAATTTAGAGACTTCTGAAAACGCTTTTTTAATCGGGAACCGTGGAAACACACTGCATTCGCTTGCTGTTTTGACAAAAATTGCAACTAAACAGTTTTGCGAAGAACAAACAGAAGTTGTTCTAGATATTTCTGGATACCTTGCTAAACGCAAAACTATTTTAGAGATTTTAGCAACTAAAGAAGCCAAGAAAGTCTTGGCAAGCAAGTCGTCTGTTGAACTTAAAAACCTTAACTCATATGAACGACACATTATTCACGAAAAACTAAGCGACTGGAAAAAAATTCAAACTCATTCACACGGCGAAGGCAAAGACCGAGTTTTGACAATCTCTTTCATTGAAAATAAAAAACCCAGTCAAGAGCAAGAAGATTAGTTTTTTAAGTAATTTTTATATACTTAAAGAACTATATAGATATCTTAAATAAAAAAAGGAGCGGCGATGTTAATAGATTCACAAATTTTAGCCACTAACTTTAAAGATTATGCTGGCAAAGAAATTACTATAAATGGCTGGATTAAAACTAATCGCGACCAAAAAGAGTTTGGGTTTATTGCTTTAAACGATGGACTTAGACTGGAAAACATCCAAGTTATTTACGAGACTGGTTTAAGTAATTTCACAGATGTCGCTAAGTTAAACTCAGGTGCCTCTATTTCTGTGACTGGCGTGGTAGTTTTGACCCCAGACCGCGCGCAAAGTTTTGAAATCAAAGCAAGTCAAGTTAAGATTATTAAAAACACAGACCCAGACTATCCAATTCAACCAAAAAGACATACTCGTGAGTTTTTGCGAGAACACCTTGAGTTAAGACCACGCACAAACTTATTTAACGCAGTTTTTAGAACTCGCTCAGTACTTGCGCATGCTATTCACACCTTTTTTCAAGAAAAAGGCTTTATTTATCTAAACTCACCAATCATAACTTCTAATGACGGAGAAGGTGCTGGTGAGATGTTTGTAGTCTCTACGCTAAAGCCTGGACAAACTGACTATAAAAATGATTTTTTTGAAAAAAAAGCTAACTTAACAGTAACTGGCCAACTACACGCCGAGGCTTACGCACAAGCCTTTCAAAGAGTCTATACCTTTGGACCTACTTTTAGAGCAGAGAAGTCAAATACGCCAAAACACGCAGCAGAATTTTGGATGGTAGAACCTGAAGTTGCTTTTTTTGACCTTGAAAAAGACATGGCTTTAGCCGAAGAAATGGTTAAGTTTTTAGTCAACGAAACATTTTTGAAATTACAACCAGAACTCGCGCTTTTCAATAAGTTTGTAGAACCTGGTTTAATTGATAGGTTAACTGAAGTTAAAGATAAGCCATTTGCAAGAGTTACTCACGCCGAGGCGATAGATATTTTAAAGAAAGCCAAAGTTAAGTTTGAAAATGAACCAAAGTACGGTCAAGATATATTTACTGAACACGAAAAATACTTAACTGATGTTTATTTTAAATCACCTGTGTTTATATACAACTGGCCAAAAGAAATCAAAGCCTTTTACATGAAACAAAACGATGACAATAAAACCGTGGCTGCTTGTGATTTGCTTGTTGCTAAGTCTGGTGAGTTAATTGGTGGATCACAACGCGAAGATGATTACGATAAACTGCTTAGCCGTATGCAAGAACTGAAAATGGACATAGAACCTCTTAAATGGTATTTGGATTTAAGAAGGCATGGAGGCACTCAGTCTGCAGGTTTTGGACTTGGATTTGAGCGACTTGTGATGTTTATAACTGGTATTGAAAATATTCGCGATGTTGTGCCTTTCCCAAGAACCTCTAAAAACCTAAACTACTAGAAAATCAAAAAATAATTTTTAAATGAACAACACCATTGAAATTGTTGACAAAAGGAGAAGAAGTCGTTTTTTCAATGTAGCTGAGGCTACACTTTTGTTTATAGCAATCTCTTTGGTTGTTGTTTTTTTATTGCTCAAAAACTTAGGCAATAAAAACAATCCAACCTCAGGACTTGCAATTGAGCAAAGTTTTGAAAATGAAATTTTAACTAAAGTATATTTGCCTAAAATGTATCTTGGTAAGATTGTAAACTGGTCTGCAAATAACAAATTAGTTGATTTAAAAACAGGTGAAGTTGCCCAACCTTTTATAGATACTAAAACTAAGTTACTTGCAGAAATTAGCGGATTTAAAAAAGAGTTTATTTTGGAAATTAAAGGCTACAAAAACGCTTTGTTAGGAGAAAAAATAAAAATAATTAAAGCAATAGAAAATCTTAGATATTATAATTTTGACCCGAGTTTTTTAAATACTTTCTCTAGGTTTAAGCAAAGTGAGTTTACAGAACAAGAGTATGAAAAAGAAGTTGAAAGACTGATTTACCAATTTTCCAAACAAGAGTATTTAGGTAAAGTTACGGCTAATTTTAAAAACTTTGAAAACATAAAAATCTATCCAGAAAAACCTAATTACATGGTTGGCGAGCTGATTTTTATTAAAACTAAATATATATCTATTAACCAACAAAAATACATAACCTTCATTTATTTTCCTTATATTTGTGAAGAAAATAACGTTAACAATGACATTCAACTTGAAAAAATAAACCCCAAAAACAAAGCAGAGATAAACTCTTTAATCGCCTCACTAAAAGAAAACTTCAAACCGCTAAATTATCTTGCATATAGTCAATGTCAGGGTGTGTTAATTAACTCAGACAAGTCAATCGATGACCTTACGCAAATTACTACAATTTACGACAATAAACTATACCCAGCAGTTTGGAATGGCAAAGAACTTAACAAAGAACACGTTTGGCCAAACTCACGCCTAGGCTTGAAAAGGGTTCAACAAAGCGATCGTGATATTAGAACAGACCTGCACAACCTTAGACTTTCAACTGCTAAAGTCAATCAGTTTAGGTCAAACTATTTTTTTAGCGAGCACCAAGATTTATCAAATCCTTTTAGATATACTTTAAAAAACCAACAATTTTGGCCGTCTAAAGTTTCAAGCGGAGAAGTAGCGCGTATTCTTTTTTACATGGCTTTAATTTACCCTGAACTAAAACTAATTGATTTTGAAAACCTAAACAACAGCCGAGTTTCTACCATTATGGGTTCGCTTTCAGAAATAAAAAAATGGGGTGTTGAAACCCCCATTTCTGAATTTGAAAAAAGACGAAATAAAATAATTTTAAAATATCAAGGCAACTCAAACCCTTTCGTTGAGTTTCCAGGTTTATTTCAATTGTTAAAAGAAAGCGATTATTTTAATAGTTATAATTATTATTTGCTACAACTAAAATATAGAAAAGCAACTTTATTGTGTGTCTTTTTAAGAAAGCAAAAAAACCAAAATTTTTAAGTCTTAGATTTGTTTTTTTAATTAATTTCATTCAGCAGGTATCCTTCGTCGGCCACTTTTTTGATTAGCATCAAAATAAGTTCACCATATTCAACCTTTGCTTTATTTTTAAATAGTTTCTCGTAGTTAATATTTTTACTTTTAACATATTTCTCTGCCGCAATATATCTTGAAACATCTGAAATAACTTCGTTTCGGCAGTAGTCTTTATTGTAAAAATATTTAGCAATTTTTAAAGCAAGGTCTATAGTCTCTGTTTGAAAGCGAATTAAGTTTACACGCATATCCTTTTCAAGACAGTTATTTTCAACAATCCTTTTGATAAATTTAATTTGGTTTTTAACTTTGTTTGTATAGATAAAATACGGGTTTTCTTGTTTTTCAAAGAAATACAGAAAAGTCAACATTTCATCTACATTTAAACAGGTAGCAAAACCATTTAACAGATTGTTAGTAAACTCACGCTTAATAATTATATCAAACATCTTTGTTTTACGTAAATTATTGATAAACTTAGGAAAATATCCATTTAAAAAAACCTTGGTAAACTCGCTTGTTATGCGTTCAGGGTGGATTTCTTTAACTAAATAACTAAGGTTATTTAAACTTGCTTTCGTGTTAGATTCTATTGAAAAACCCAGCTTTGTTTGAAAGTAAACAAGGCGAATCAGTCTAAGCGCGTCTTCCTTGAAACGACAGTCAGGTGAACCGATTGTTTGAATTTGCTTGTTTTTGATATCCAAAAGTCCGCCGACATAATCCAAAACCGTGTAGTTTTTATCCAAGATTAATGCATTTATCGTAAAGTCTCTTCTGACCAAATCTTCTTTGATTTCTTTGGTAAAAACAACACTTTCAGGATGTCTGCTGTCCTGGTAGTCTTTTTCACTTCTGTAAGTCGTCACGTCGTAGGCAACTCCTTCAATCAACACACCAACCGTGCCATATTTAATACCTTTGTCAAAAGTGTGTTTAAATACTTTTTTAATTTCTCGTGGCTCAGCGCTTGTTGTGATGTCAATATCTGTACTTAAGCTTTTAAACCCACAAACGCGGTCTCGCACAAATCCACCAACAATGTATGCAGAATATCCTGCTTCTTCTAGTTTTCTTAAAATATAAAAAGCCCCCATAATTATGGGGTTTTTTAAGTCAATTTGATTTTTTACGTTAATTTTGAGTATTTTCTGCATTGCATCTTTTTTTGCAAAGACATTTGTTTTGCAAAAGTCCAACTTTGACA
>CAUUFL010000027.1:0-6201 GCA_963544545.1 uncultured Acholeplasmataceae bacterium | reverse complement strand
ATACGAAGTAACTGGTTTGGTTTACGAGACTGAAATAGATGCCGAAGAACTGAAAGACGCAGAAGACTTAGAAAACGAAATCAATCATTCTAGTCTTTTTAAAAATACTGGAACAAACATCCCCTCAACTGACTTAATTAGTCTATACTATGCTGATGTTACTAAAATTAAACTACTGACTTTTGACGAAGAACAAGAGTTGGCTATTCAAATGGAAGACGGAAAAACTGCAACTGAGCAAATTAACGAAATGCTTGCCAACGGAATTGACCAGTACGATCCAAAAATCCTGGATTTAAGAAAAGTTGAATATAAAGGTATGAAGGCTAAGCACAGTTTAATTGACGCCAACTACCGTTTAGTGATTTCTATTGCCAAAAAATACGACCGCGGACACATGTCTTTTTTAGACCTTTGTCAAGAAGGTTCAATGGGCTTGGCTCGTGCAGCTGACAAGTTTGACTACAAAAAGGGCTATAAGTTTTCAACTTACGCCACTTGGTGGATTCGCCAAGCCATCGCCAGAGCCATTGCAGATCAGGGAAAAACTATTCGTATTCCTGTGCACATGAACGAAACGATTTCTAAAATCACCAAAACCCAATCTCAACTAACCCAAGAACTCGGCAGAACTCCGACAGACGAAGAAATCTGTGCGCGTATGCCTGGTTTAACTGAAGAGAAGTTAAATCACGTCAGACGCATTGCTAAAGACCCTGTATCCTTAGAACAACCAGTTGGCGAAGAAGAAGACTCAATTTTGGCTGACTTTATTTCAGACCCCAACGCAATAACTCCTGAAGAATATGACAATAAACAATTACTTTTAGATGTTTTAAATGAAGTTTTGCAAGGTTTGACTGACCGCGAAGAGCGCGTACTTAGACTAAGATTTGGGCTATACGACGGACAAACCAGGACTTTAGAAGAAGTCGGCAACATTTTTTCTGTGACTCGTGAGCGAATTCGCCAAATTGAAAACAAAGCCTTAAAGAAACTAAAACAAAACAAAAATGCCGATAAAATTCGTAAATACTACGAACTAAATAGGAAGTGATAGGATGCGAGTATTAACAGGTAAATTTAAAGGACAAAGTTTAAAGCGAGTGTTTTCAGATGAAACCAGGGAAACTTCAGAAATCTTAAAACAAGCAGTTTTTAACTCGCTTTTTGACCTAGAAGATAAAGTTTTTCTAGATTTATTTGCAGGTTGCGGACAAATCGGCATTGAAGCGCTTTCTCGTGGTGCTAAACTAGTTTACTTTAACGACCGTTTTTTAAAGTCTGAACAAACTGTCCTTGAAAACTTGACACTTTGCAAAGCAGATAAAAGCACTTTTGAGGTTAAACGCATGGATTATCTTGATTATCTTGGACATATTTCTGCCAAAGGAGTTTTTTTTGACTATATTTTTCTAGACCCACCTTTTAACACCAATTACTATAAAAACATCTTGCACACCGTCAAAGACATACTAAAACCAAACGGTAAGGTCGCGATTGAGTGTAAGGCTGATTTTGAAGATTTTTCAGTTGCTGGCTACACGCTAGAGAAATCCACAGTTTACTCAAATAAAAAACTGCTAATTTTCCAAAAGGAAAACTAGCAGCATACCTTTTAAAAAGGAGTTTAAAAATATGTATAATTTAGTTATCATGGCAGCAACTGCTCCACTTTGGGTAGTGATAGTTGCACCAATTGTTGTATTTATTGTTGGCGTGTTTTTCGGCTTCTATTTAGCGCGTTTCTACGTTAAACGATATTTGGCTAAAAACCCGCCGATCAACGAAGCTGCGATTCGCGCAATGGGACGCCAAATGGGTCGTACTTTTTCTGAAAAACAAGTTAAACAAATTGTTGCTCAGATGAACGCTGCTAACCAAGGCGAAGTAAAAAAATAAATTACACTAACCAAAATAAAAAAGGTCTGGTGAATAACCAGACCTTTTAAATTGCTTAAAATTAACTAAGTTAGAAGCGCAAGAATTGTTCTGCGTCTAAAACAAAAACAACAGCTCCGCCGACTTCAACTGATACTGGAATTGAAGAAAAGCCACCAAACTCATTTAAAATAGTGCTTGGCACGTCTTTTCTGCGTTTTTTGGAGTTATCATCAATAATGTCTAGAACTTGTGGGACTAACTCGTCGTTGACACCAATTAAAAATGTCGCGTTTTTAGAACGAAGAAACCCACCTGTAGTCACCAATCTAGTAGTTTGAAACTTATTTTGGTTTAAAGCACGTTGAACCTTATTGGCGTCGTCGTTGGTAATGATTGCAACAATTAGTTTCATAAATTAAATCTCTTTTTAAAATAAACAGAAAAATTAGTATTTTTGTCTGCGAATTTTGCCATCTAGTTTATGAATTACTAAACTACCACCATTTTTTTCAATTAAGGCCTCGGCGTATGCAACTGCTTCTTTTTGAGTTTCAAAGAACTTAATAGTTTTATCTGAACCTTCTTTTCTGACTCTCCACATTTTATAGTTTTCAGTCTTAGGTTCTTTGTTTTGAGATACGTGATAGATTGTTGTATTTTCTGCCATAATTTCCTCGCTTTGCCTACTTAAATTATAGCAGTAAACCACATTATTTTGTCGCTATAGTTTGTATAAATTTTTTGAGTTGGCTAAAAAAATTAAAAAAATTTATTTTAATCGTGTTTTTATATATCAAAAGTTGTAAAATATAGGTGTATGCAAGACAAAGAAATTTTTATGTTGCTCTCTGATGCGAACAAACTGATTAAAAATGTAGTTTATGTAAATCAGTCTACTGAATACATTTCGCTTTTGTTTAAGCAAAATGTGAAGAAGGCTAAATTTTTCGTACCATCTTCTATTCAAAACAATATTTTTGAAATTTCTCAACTTTATGGTGTCAACATTACGCGCTCTCGTTTTGACAAACTTTTCACTGGTTCAATTAAACCTATAAACTCAACTGAGTCTGCGCTACTTAACTATGTTAAGTTAATTAAAACAGTGTTTTTAAATTACAAAGATATCACTATTGACATCAGCACAATTGAGTTTTTTTACAACAAAATCAGCGAAGGTCTAAAAACCAATAGTCTGCTAAAGGCTTATCGCAAGACTAGATTTACAAATTACTTTAACATTTCTAGCAAAAAAGGCGATCGCTATGAAGGTGTAAAAGCTAACGAAATTAAAAACAAGTTAAGAGAAATTTGTGCTGAGTACAACGCAGAGTTAGCGACTAACCCAGACTTAAAATTATTTATCATTCCGCGTTTTATTGCGCAGTTTATCTATGTCTCTCCATTTGTACGTTTCAACTATATAATTGCCAATCTGCTGATCCACACATGCTTACTTAAAGAAGGCTACGCGATTTCTAGAGTTGGTAAGTTAGATGAGTTTTTAAACCGCTATAAAGCCAAAATGGAAACAACTTTGGTAGATGTTCAAAAAAATCTAAACGCTGGCAATGACTCAACTATTGACTTTATTAAGTTCTTTACCGAAATTTTGGCCAAAACTTATGAGGACTTTAGAGTGCAAATCTTGGCAATTGAAGCAGGTAAAAAAGCAGTTGACGTTGTCAGAAAACAAATTAAAGATAAGTTCAAAGTTTTCACTAAACGAGAAATTATGAAAGAGTGTCCGTATTTTTCTAAAATCACGATTGAAAGGACTTTGGCGACTTTAGTTAAAGAAAACTTTATTTCAATTCGCAAACAAGGCAAAAGCACTAGGTATTTAGTTAACAAAACTAGTGTGTAGTTGTTGAAGTTTTTATTTAAAACTAAATAAAAAAGCGGAATTGCAGTCTTAAATAGACTTGTAATTCCGCTTTTATTTTATCGCTGAACTAATAAGCGATAAACATTTAATCTTTATCACTTTTTTAATGAGTTCATTTTATTTTAGGTTAATTGTGTTGTTCTAGAATTTAAAACAAAACAATCGATTAGTCTAAAATTAAACATATACGAAACAAATGGTTTATTTTTAAGACATAACAATAGACAAAAGTTGATTAATAAATTACAAATAGTAAATAAAAAATTATCTAATGCAAACTACAACACCAAACACATTATGCATGTAATAGTCTTTATCAATTTTTCCAGCACCGTTAACAGAGTATGCTTGATTAGCACCATAAGAGGTGCCGAGCCACCATTGATTAAAGCTAGAAAATCTATAATGTGGTAATTGTATGTCTCTCTTAAGAAATGAAAGAAAATTAATGTTGCGGTAGTAATTGGCATCTGTGTTTTTGTATTGTAATAAAACCGCTTTTGCATAATCTGTAGGTTTTTTTTGCGTTTTTTTGTATAAATTATTTTGTACAGCATGAAAGACAGAAAAGTCATCGCTGCCATCTTTGTAAGGCATATAAGTTGGTTCACCGATAACTTTGCCGATATCTTCAACCATTGCTTTAAAAATACTGTGTTTTGGTTCGTTAGGTATTGCGTAATCAGCGTAATAAACGTTAAATGGAGAAAAGTCAATAATGCGTTTAGTAAACCAAGTATTTTTAAAAGGAATTTTAATAAATTCAACGTCTTCAAATTTATAGTACTGGCCGTTATATTTTTCGTATCTGTTGCCGACAGTGTCTACATAGTATTCGCGGTTGAAGTATTTAGTGTAGTCTTTATTAAATACTTTAAATTTAAGTTCACGCTGTGAGGTTTCAATATGCCTTATTCCAACAGGGTTATCTACTTTAGTTTGTGGATATTTTCCTATTTTCCTGTTAGGTTCATCGACATAAACTGTTATTTTGTGGTTTTTTTCAATCTTTAAATTCTTAATTTCTTCTTTGGTTTTTACATCTCCATCTAATTCAATTCTACTAATTCCAAGACCTTCTTTTTGGAAGTTTCTCTCATCAATTTCGCCGTGTTCGGCGCCATGTAAAAATGTTTTGTCAGCGATACCTGTTGTGGTTCCTTTAACTTCGTATTGAACAGTGTAGGTTTTTCGGTTAATAGTAATGGTTACTTTGTTTTGGGTTTCATCTGCATTTACCGTTAAATTTTCTGTGCTGTATTGTGGGTTTTGATACACAGTACTATTAGGATTTAAATACATAACTGCATGAATTGAACCAATTTTTCCGCTCTTAATCTCAGTGCTTTCTGTGTAACTACCGTCGGTTTTTTGAGTTTTGATTGTGTAAATTATGTTTCTGTCTTGAAAGTCAGTTTTTGCGTATATTTGCATAAAATTGCCACTAGCAATAAATTCACTTTGCGTTGCACCAGTTGCCGATAAAGACCAGCCGATAAACTTGTGTGTATCTTTTAATTCATATTCAGGTAAAGAAATACTTCTAGTTTTTTTGACTTTAATGGTGTTGGCTGATTTGAAGCGCTTAATACCGTCGGTTTCCTTAAATTCAACAGTAATTTCTCTTAATTTATAATACTGGCGTACTACAGTGTTGTTATTACCGGTAGTAAGTGGAGCTGTTAGTATATTTTCAGGATGATTAGTGTCTTTTTCGTATAGCTCAGTATTTAAGGCTGAATATTTTTTATATACAGCGCCGTCTTCAACTTTTTGATTTTCAATAATTTCTGAAACTTCGTCGTATTTACCATCCAAAGTGTTTTCTTTTCCTTGCTTTTCTAGTTTATGGACAACTTTATAATTAACTGTATCGATAGTTTCTTTAAAGTATGCAACTAAGGTAAGATTATTAGTTACCTTGCTTGAAAAATCATAAGCGCTTTGTTCTGAGTAGGTTCCATTCATTGAAACTTCAGTTTGCCAATGAATAAATTCATAAGTTCTGCCATGTCTTGAAATAGTTGGGACTTGAGGTTGCTCAACCTTTCCTTCATACTTAACTTTTTGGGTTTGTGGAACTGGTGAAACTGTACCTTCAAATTGGTTTTTGTAGTTAACTACAAAGTTAACATCAAACTCTCGGCGCTGATAAATTATTTCAAAAATAGTAGATCCGTCTGCTTTAATGATTTCACTTTGTGGCGGAAGTTGTGCAATAAACCCGTTTTTGTTGTAACTATTGTATTCATGTGAGTTGTTTAGTTGGACTACTGAATTAGTTTTAGTGGTATTAACAGTTGTTTTTATCTCATCTGGAATATTGTCTTTTTCAATTCCTTTAAAGACGTGTCGAATTGTATAAGTAGTTTCAGCTGGCTCAAATACAGCCCAAACCTCTTTAGTGCCGCGTTCAAAGTAAATGGTCT
>CAUUFL010000026.1:0-6216 GCA_963544545.1 uncultured Acholeplasmataceae bacterium | reverse complement strand
AAAAAAAAAAAAAAAAAAGCGACTATCATATATTTTGTTTGAAAAAAGGAGTGATTTTACATATGAAAATCAAAAAAATCTTAATGTATCTGCTGCTTCCAGCATTATTGCTTGCTTTAGTTGCTTGTGGCGGTGACAAACCAACCCCAGCACCTCAACCAGCGCCAATTCCTACCCCAACCCCAAAACCAACACCAAAACCAGATGAAACTCCAAAACCTTCTAAAGTTGAATACAGCGTGAAGTTTTTTGACGGACAAACTTTGCTTGCTGACAAGACAGTTGATAAAAATAAAACAGTTGACCTACCTGCAAACCCAGCAAAAGAAGGACATGAGTTTAAAGGTTGGTATTTAGATAAAGCATTTGCTCAAAAATTTGAAGCAAATCAAAAAATTACTAGTAATTTAAATATCTACGCTAAGTTTACCCCACTTAAATACAACGTAGACTTTTTTGATGGCGCTAACAAAATCGCCAACAGAGTAATTGAATACAACCAAACAATTCAACTTCCAGATGCTCCAAAAAAAGATGGCTATAACTTCGTAGGTTGGTTTCAAGACAGCGAACTTACTAAAAAACTAGATTTATCTACTAAAATTAAAAAAGATACTGAAATCTACGCAAAATATCTAACTGATTTAGAGTATTTCTTAGAGGCAAGAACCAAAACCGTTGAAAAAGATACTTTTAAATACAACTACAGTCTTTCTTTTACTAATGTTTTTGAAAATAAAATTAAAAACGTTCCGCTACCAGGCGCTTTCTTCAACGGAACTACGTACTATAACCGCAACAACAGCATTTCTTACTTAAGAGATGAAATTACAAGTGGTGCTTTGCTTAAAGACCAACACAACTATCATTTCTTAAAAGACGGAAATCTACACAAAGTAGCCTACAAACACAACAAAAAAACTAATAAAGACACAGATCCAAAAGAAACTATTAAAGAAAACTTTAAAGAACCATATGAATACTCAATTTATGCAAAAGCCTTATTTAAATACGCAAAAGACAAAATTAGCTCAGCTACCAAAAAAGGTTCAGTTTACGAACTTACTTTTGCAGAAAGCCAAATTGATTTAATTAAAGAATTCTTAATTTCACACGGTCAAGTAATAGTCGCTGGTAAACTTAAACAAGAAAACATCCGCGAAATTAAAGTTAGCGTAGAAATTGACGCGCAAACCCACACTATTTCTAAGTTCAGATATAGTTTTGAGTTTGCACAAGAATTTGAACAAAAAAATTTTGGCAAAACCGCAAATGGTACTTTAGTTTCTAAATTAAACTACGAACTTACATTTGACAAATCATTCAACGGAGAAATTCCGCTTGACAGCAATGTTAAACCTTTTGTTAAATAAATAAAAACTTTTAACCTTTTTTTAAAAAGCCACTTGAAAACTTATTTATTTTTTAAAAAAATAAGCAATAATGTGGCTTTTTTCATACATAAACACGATAACAAAGCCATTTGATTTAGCAAAAAAATTAGTTTAGATTATTATTGCGTTTTTTTTGACTATGTGATATTATTATAAAAATACCCAAAAGGAGGAGTAAAAATGAAAAAAATCTTACTTATTATTGTCACTATTTTCTCATTACTAACACTAGCCTCATGTGGTGGGGGTGATAAACTACTTACCAATGGTGGGGTTCAAACCACCTCAGTTAGAAAAGGTGGCAAACGTGTAGTTGAAAAGTTAGACGAAAACAAATATAAACCACAAGCAAGCGGTGACTTGCGTTTCGAAGGTTGGTTTAAATCAGCACGTGGACGTTGGTGGGGTGAACAAAACCCGATTAAGTTTCCACTTGAGCTTAAAGAAGGCGAAAAGGACCCAATTCTTTACCCAGTATTCCGCCCACTTAATTCAAAAACTCACAGATGGTCAAAAGCAGAAACTTACCGCTCTGGGGTAACTATGTCAACAGAGCCGATTTTAAACCCACTAACTTATACACAAAACTATGAAAATGCCTTCATGAACATGCTTTCAACTTTCCTTTATGAAAGAGACATTGACTGGGATAAAGCAATTAAAGATAAAATTGCCGATCACGTTGGTGATTTTTCTAAAATCCAAGGTTCAGCAATTAACAAGTTCGTCACAAAATACGAACTAAGAGGTGCAACTTCTTATCCAACTATTCAAGATGCTGGTGAATTCCAAGGAACAGATGGAACACACGCTGGTAAATTCAACGAAAACATCGCGTCAACTCAAAAAGGAAAAAGATACCGCATTACTTTAAATCCAAACATTAAATGGGAAGACGGAACTCCTGTTACCGCTCATGACTATGTGTATTCATACCTACAATACATTGACCCAGTTCAATTAAACTCACGTTCAAACGGTATGTATCCATCTGGTAGTAGAAAAAGCGGTGTTGCTATTGTCAATGCTCGTAAATACTTCTCACAAGGTCAAACAATTGGTGCTAAAGGTGAAGACGGCAAATACATTGACAAAGAATCCAACTTCGATTTTAGCGAAAACATTTTAACTAAGTTAACAACTAGCAAAGAAACTAAAATAGAAATCAAAGTTGGTACAGTTGACTACAAATTAGTTTTACCTGCAAACACAACACTTTGGGAAGGCGCGCAAACTACTTCTGGACTAGTTGATAAAACTGCTTTAACCGAAGCGCAAGTAAAAAGTCTATTTGGCCAAATTATCAACAGCATGATTCGTACTAACGATGATCTTTACAACGCTATTATTTCTGCAATTAAACAAGGCAAAAAAGCCGAGGCTTTTGCTGCAGTTACTAAAGCCTTAATAGAAGCGACAATTTTACCTTCAGTTTCTCAAAACGAATACTATGTAGGTAAAGAAGGCGATAAATTTCCTGAAGTTAAAAAAGAAGATGTCGGAATTCGTGCAATTGACGACTACACACTTGAAATTGAATACGAAAAAGAAGTTACAGTTAAAGATGTATTTAGCGACTTTGGTCAATTTAAATTAGTTAACAAAAAAGCCTACGAGGCGTCTTTAGATAAAGACGGTAAAAACTCAACTTACGGAACTGAGAAAAACCACCCAGTAAGTTATGGTACCTTTACAATTTCAGACTGGGCTCCTGGTAAGTACTTGAGATTCAACAAAAACTTTGCACATCAATATGCTTGGACTACTAACTACAAGTCAGTTCAATATACTTATTTTGCTAAAGAAAACGATTTCTTAAATGCTTTCAAACAAGGTGAAATTGATAACTTAAGCATCAGAAAAGACTACTATAAAGAAAGATATTCAGAAGAAAAAGTTAAACAAGGTTTAATTAGAAAATCAATAATTGGTGCACCAACTATCATGGTTCCAAACCCTTTAACCGACACACAAGATGAATACGTTAAGAAACTAATTAAAAACGTAAACTTTAGAAAAGCGCTTTATATGGCGGTTAACCGAGAAGGTCTAAAAGGAATTCACCCAACTTCAGACCCAATTTTTACACCGGTTCCGGCCAATGCTACTCAGTTTGATACAGACGAACTTTACTATGTCCAAAGACCTCAATACAAAGCCTTGCTTGAAAAATCCGGAATTGGTTCTGGATACGATCCAGTTAAAGCAAAAGAACTTTACGAAAAAGCCTTAAAAGAAGTAGGGGTACCTGAAAACCACAAAATGACTTTCCGTCTATCTGCCCCAGAAATTGAATACTTAGAACGTGCTTCTAAATACATCAAAGAAACTTTTGAGCGTATTTTTAAAAATATCACTATTGACGTTAAGTTAGAAAAAGACAATGACAACACAATTATTAACAACCGTTTTGAACTTCAAATCACTGCAGTTGGTGGTACAAACGCAACTAACTTATCTGTTATGAACCCACTATTTATGTTCTTCTTTAGAACAGAACTTAGTGCAA
The DNA here is from genome assembly GCA_963544545.1 of uncultured Acholeplasmataceae bacterium. Taxonomy (GTDB): domain Bacteria; phylum Bacillota_I; class Bacilli_A; order Acholeplasmatales; family Acholeplasmataceae; genus CALISC01. Next base: position 2,313 of record CAUUFL010000026.1, on the reverse strand, counting down.
AATTTGGTATTTCTGATCTTGCTGATTTTGATGAAAACTTTGACGACATTAAATACAACGTTAAACCTGAAGACAAAATTGATCTTACCGCTACTTATAAGTTCTTACAAGAACTTGAGGCTCAAGGCAAAATCAACAAGGAAACAGATGGTGGTACTCTGTGGCCACTTTACGAAACTTTAAAGAAAAACAACGGTTACTTTATTGGCAGTTTACGCCAAGTTGTTGAGTTTGGTATTAAATGCCAAACTGTCTGGGCAGGATCTGCTCCTCAATACCCAGGTGAAGTTGAAGACCGCAACCGTTTAGTTGACGCTTTCTTAAAAATTTACTTCCAAACTTTTACGCAAATTCCACTATTTAACAACGTATCTTACTCAGAACTTTCTCAACGCGTAATTGCTCCACGTATCAAAGTTGAACACAACATTTTCGGCTTTGGTCAACAAAGATACTCACACCTAAATACCGACCCAGACTGGAAAAACTTAACTCCAGCAGACTACGGTTGGACTAACCCAAAATAGATTAAAACTTACCTATATATCTATATAAATAGGCTAAAAAATGCTATAATGGTTTAAACACATTTAAGCAAAAACTACTAAAAAAAGATAGAAAACCGCGTAAATTTAGTGTGTTTTCTATCTTTTTTATATCAAATACTCAGATAAACGAAAGGAACTTGCCGATGCTAAAATATTTCTCCAAAAGATTCGGACTAATGTTAATTACTTTTGCAATCGTAATTTTTATCTTTTTTGCCTTCATTCACATGTTGCCAGACTACAACAAGTCACTTGGAAACGACCCGCTTTACGACATAATTCGTGAGCGAGAAGGCTTAGATAAACCAATCATTGTTCAGTTTTTCTATTGGCTGAGAAACATTTTTGCAAACGGCGATTTTGGTTTCTCTGCACATAAACGCCAATCTGCCGGATCTGTGGTTTTCTCAAAAATCCCAAATACCTTGGCATTCCAAATTGTGCCCTATATTATCACAGTACCTCTTGGCATAATGCTTGGGGTGGTTGCCGCACTTTATAAAAACAAAGCGGCCGACAACGTTATTTCGGTTGGCATTATGGTCTTAATTTCTATTCCTACTTTCGTTTTAGCCGTGGTATTTCAGTTAATTTTCTACTGGAAATTACACTGGGCACCGAGCCTCGGTGTGGCTTCGCCAAGTGAGTTTAAAGCCAATGCTCTCTACGGTATTTCTACCTACATCATGCCAACTGTCGTCATGGTGTTTGGCGGTATTGCCGGCTGGGCTCGCTCAATTCGCGCCGAGTTAACTGAGCAACTAACTCAAGACTACATGCTATTGGCTCGCTCAAAAGGTCTATCTAAACGACAAGCTGTATACAGACACGCTCTTAAAAATGCCTTAGTTCCCTTCGCTCCTGCTATTTTTTTGGGCTTCCTTGGCCTGATTTCTGGCTCTATTATTCTTGAAACCATTTTTAAAGTAGACGGAGTTGGAAAAGTTTATTTGACTGCCTTTAGCCAAAAAGACTACCCAGTACTGTTGCTTAACATGGTGTTTTTTGAGTTTTTAGGCTTAATTACCTCGATTTTAGCCGACATGAGTTACACAATTTTAGACCCTCGCGTCAGAATTGGAAGTGGTAAATAATTATGCAAGACCTAGATAGAAGTAAATTTGTTTTAATTAACGAAGATAAAGAAATTAAAGACAAACCGCTTGAAACTAAGCGAGTTGGCTACTACAAGGACGCCTGGAACCGCTTTAAGAAAAACAAAATGTCGCTAACCGCTTTTATAATCATTTGCATTTTGATGTTTTTTGTAGTTTTTGGTCCAATTTTAAAAAACTACAAGGAGCCTACTCGCCTGGAGTTTAAAAATGATTTAAGTTATCTGCCACCCAGAATTCCAGGGATTTTTTCCGGAACTCGCTTTACAGAATTGCCACGTGAGTTTATAGAAAAAGCCAAGGCTCATCCTAAATACAACAATATGTTTCTGTCAGACACCAGTAAGAAGTACATGGACGAAGTACATAAAAAAACTCCAAGTGCAAATATTCCAGTAAAAGTTGATCAGTATAAGTTTCTAGATTTTACCAAATCTTACTTTGGCACTGATTTAAAGCCAAACTACTATACCTTTACGAAGGAAGAGTTTCAAAATTTACTTAAACGCAACTTAATTACTGCAATTCACGAAGTAGATGAGCAAAAAGACATTTACAAAGTTTCGGTTAAATTTTTTGAAACCGCGCTTGGCCAAACCGTTGATCAGGTTAACTTCTGGTTTGGCACAATTGGAACTGGCGAGGACCTT
>CAUUFL010000025.1:0-6469 GCA_963544545.1 uncultured Acholeplasmataceae bacterium | reverse complement strand
AGACTTGGCAATTATTTTAAGGTTATTGGCCAAAAAAATAGACTCAAGTTCTTGAGTTTTTTTCTCAACATCAATAAAATCAAGTTGTGCAGTGATATAGGCTTTCATTTAACCTCCCAAGAGTTGCACTTATTTTAATAACTTAGCCTAACAAAAAGACTTTGCAACTTGATAGATTATACAATAGAGTAAGTTAAAAGAAAAGACCAAAAATGAACTTTTGGTCTTATTTTGCTAAACTTATGCTAAAAATTTTTGGTTTAAGTGTTAATCTTGAGTTAAACTAGTGTTTAGACCTTGATTGGTCATGCAAACTTGTTTAAACACAAAAAATATTTTTAGTTATTTTAATTGTCTATTTAAGTTTGTTTATTTTTTTAAACGCATCTAGTGTGTTTTTAAGAAGTGAAACTACAGTAAGTGGTCCAACTCCACCCGGAACTGGTGTTAAGTGGCTGGCGACTTTAGCAACTGAACTAAACTCAACATCGCCAACTATTTTGCCATCAACCTTGTTGATCCCAACATCAATTACTACAGAGTTAGCCTTAACCATACTACCTTTAATAAAATTAGGAATGCCCACTGCAACTATTAAAATATCTGCGTTTCTAGTGAAAAACTCTAAGTTTTTAGTGTGGCTGTGGCAAACTGTAACAGTTGCATTTCTGTCTTGCAGGATTTTGGCAACAGGTTGCCCAACAATTAAACTACGTCCAACAACAACGCAGTTTTTACCTTTAATTTCGGTATCAGTGCTTTCAATTAACTCAAGTACACCTCTAGCAGTAGCAGGCAAAAACCCTGCTCTGCCTTCAAAAAGCAGACCTTGTGAAACTAAACTAAAGCCGTCTACATCTTTTTCTTTTACAACCGCATCAAGTATTTTAAACTTATCAAAGCCTTTTGGCAATGGTAGTTGCACAATAATTCCTGAATACAAAGGATCTTCATTTAATTTTTGAATTTGGGTAATTACTTTACTTTCAGGTTCAGTTTCAGAAAACGAAAAGAGAGTCGCCTGAAAACCTAGGTCTGAAGCAGTTTTGATTTTTTTGTTAACGTAAATCTTTGAAGCAGGATCTGAGCCAACTAACACAATTGCCAAACCTGGCACTAAATTAGTTTGTTCTTTTATTTGTTTAACTTCTTGCTTAAGTTGTAGTTTAATTTGTTCTGAGATTTTAATTCCATCAATTATCTGCATTTTTAGCCTCCTTTTCTAGGTGCTCTAAAAATAAAATAGTTTCTTTAGTCCACTCAGCTAAATTGTCTGTTTTTAAATACAGAAATGTTGAGTTTAAAGTAAACTTTAAACGCACATTTGGACTTTTAACACAAAACTCTAAGACTGGTTTTTTAGACATTATAGCATTTGGACTATTTTTAAATTCTATACCTACTTCTTTATTTGCAAGCGAGATATTTAAAATACCTAGTCTTTGTCTTAAATTTTTTAAAACTACTGAGTATACGTAGTTTTGCTCAGAACCTGGAACTACGCCAAAAATATCTTTAAACTCGCTAAGTAAGGTTTCCGCTTCTTTAAAATAAGTTAGTCTTGCGATTTTTTTGTGATAAGCAATTCTTAGGTTTTCGCTTTCTATGTAGGTTTTGTCAATGGATTGTGAGTAAAAGGAAGTTTTGGGGTCGGTTTCTTCAAACGCTGGTTTTCCGGTCAACTGCTCAGAAATTAACTTTAAATACATTTGTGTACCTACGCTTTCAATAAATCCGGACTGTTCTTTTCCAAAAATATCGCCGCCGCCTCTAATTGAAAGGTCTTCTAAAGATATGGCAAACCCAGAACCTAAATTAACAAAACGTTTAATTGCGCTTAGTCGTTTTTTGGCGTCTTCAGTGATTTCTTTGCCTTTTTGATAAGTAAAGTAAGCATAAGCGATTTTGTCGCTTCTGCCAACTCTACCTCTGAGTTGATAAAGTTGAGCTAGGCCAAAGTGGTCAGCGCGTTCAACAATCAAAGTATTGGCGTTGGCAATGTCAATGCCGGACTCAACAATAGTGGTGGTTAAAAGTACATCTATTTTGTGTTCCACAAAATCGTTAAGTATGCTTTCAATCTCTGTTTTATTTAACCTACTGTGCACATAGGAAATTTTGGCCTCGGGGACTTGAGTCTTTAAAGTTTCTAACTTTTGTTTAATTTTAGCAATATCGTTAAAAAGGTAAAAAACTTGGCCTGCTCTAGAAAGCTCCCTTTGAATGATTTCTTTGATAATTAAGTCTTCATGCGGAAGCACATAGGTCTGCACAGGATAGCGGTTGTTTGGAGGTGTTTCTATTAAAGAGTAAGACTTCAAGCCAGAAAGAGTTTGTTCAAGAGTGCGCGGAATTGGAGTTGCAGATAAGTAAAGCGTGTCTACATTTAAAGTAAGTTCTTTAATCTTTTCTTTGTCAATCGCACCAAATCGTTGTTCTTCGTCAATTATAAGCAGGCCTAAGTTCTTAAATTTAATATCTTTAGAAAGTAGACGGTGGGTGCCAATAGCAATGTCGTAAATTCCGGTACTAAGTCCACGCAAATACTTACTTTGCTTAGATTTTTCAACTAAACGAGAAAGAACAGCGACGTTTACCCCAAACTTAGTTAGTCTAGTTTTAAAAAGTTCCGCTTGCTGACTTGCTAGTATAGTAGTTGGACAAATATATGCAACTTGCTTGCCAGAAATTATAGCTCTGTATGCTGCTCTTAGAGCAACCTCGGTTTTGCCAAAGCCAACGTCGCCAATTATCAGTCTTTCCATTGGAACTGGTTTGGCCATGTCTGTAAAAACCGCTTGAATGGCGGTTTCTTGGTCTTTAGTTAACTGGAAGTTAAAGTCTTTGGCAAGTTCTTGCTCAAGTTCAGGCTCTCCTTTAATTTCGGCGCCTTGTGAGTTATGTCTGGCTTCATATAGAGCAATTAAACGACTGGCCACAGCCTTTGCGTTTTCATATGCTTTTAGTTTTGCGGCTGTCCATTTTTTTGAACCCAGCACACTTAACTTAACATCTGCACCGGGTTTTGCGTATTTTAGCACTAAGTTAATTTGTGAAACTGGGACATATACTTTTTCTAAGTTGGCGTACTCAAGCAGTAAATAGTCTTTTTTAAATCCAGATATTGTATTGGTAGTCAGACCAAGATACTTACCGATTCCGAAATTAACGTGCACGACGTATTCGTTTATTGTAAGTTCGTCTGGATTCTCAAGGGTCTTGGCGTTGCCAAGCAAAGCCTTATATCTAACTTTGGGTTTAGAGTTTGAGTTAAACAAAACATACGAAGAAAACACGGCAAGTTCTAAAAAAGGATCTATAAAACCAAGATGTGTGCTGTCTTTAACTAACCAAACATTGACTTCTTTATTTTCAAAACTATCTGAAAACTTAATTTCTTTTTCTAAAAGAAATTCAGTAATTAGATTTTTTTCGCTATCCGTTTTATAGAGCAAAACTGTTTGATATTTTTTTAAAATATCTTTATTGTAGATATAAAACTTTTCAAAATTACCTTCGTAAAAATCTGGTTTAAATACATATTTTTCACTTAAAAAGACGTTAGTAGTATACTCTAAAGTCGCTCTGTTAAGCGACTTTTCAAAGTCATATAGAAAATTGCTGGTAATTAAATTACTGCCGTTGTAACTAGTTTTAAACTGAGCAAGGTCGTCTTTGCGTTGACTGTTGTTGATTTGGTATTTCTCTTTATCTACAAATATCACTTCACTGGATTTACCAAAATCAAAGATATTATTGTTACTTTCCGCAAAAAAACCTAAGTACAAACCTAGCGAATCTAACTCAGTTCTATTAACTAAATTAAGCATATCTTTATTTAACTTTTCTTTTTCTTCAAGGGACAAGTTTAAATTACTGAAGTAACCTTTAATTTTAGACTCAGCCTGTTTCAACTCGTCATCTGTGTAAAACAGTTCAGTTGCAGGAAATAGAGAAAGTGAATCAACTTTAGTTTTTGAAAGTTGAGTATCTAGACTAAAGGTTTTGATTGTTTCAACCGAGTCATCTGAAAAGTTTATTCTAATCGGATCTGCTTGTCCAAGTGGATAAATATCAAATATATCTCCGCGAGTCGAGTAAGTCTCTGGTGCGCTTAAAGTGTACTCTTTTTGATAACCAAAAGTAATTAGTTTTTCAACCAGAATCTCTGGTTTTAACTCCATGCCTGGTTTTATAAAAACCTGGTTTTCATGGTACTTCTCTACACTAAAAAGTCTTTTAGTTAAAGCAAGGTCATTAGTGACTACTATTTTTCTTTGGTCTTTTAAAAGTGCGTGAACTGTGTTGACGCGTTGACTTAAAAAGTCTTTTGAAGAAAAGGCCATGATTTGGGTAATCAGTTCGTCTACCGGAAAAAACAAAACCTGCTCTGGGTCAAAGATAATGGAAAGATAGTCAAAATAAAGTTGGGCCTGATGTAGGTTTGGCAGAACTAAAAATACAGTCCCTGTTCTATTTAAATAGGTTTTAACAGTAAAAAATGCATTATAAGAAATGCACTCAGATACAGAGTGTTTAGCATTCTTATATGCATTTTTTAAGAAGTTAAGAAGTTTTAAATCAAGCATTTATATTGTATTTAGAAGTTATTTTGTGAAACTCAACACCAGAAATAAAAGCAGAAATTGCATCAACCGCAACTGTATAGACTTCTTTAGTTAAAGTATCTTGTTCTGATTTTGAGAAATTAGCCAAAACATAGTCTTTTAAATCAACGTCAACATTTGGCTTACCGCAACCTATCTTTATTCTTTTATACTGAGTAGTGCCAAGTACTGCCTCAATGCTTTTCAGTCCATTGTGTCCACCAGCAGACCCAGATTCTCTTATTCTAACTGAACCAAGTGGCAGGTTAATGTCGTCAACTATTACCAAAATATCTGTGGTATCTACTTTAAAGTAGTTTTTAACTTTAATTAAAGCATTTCCAGATAAGTTCATGTAGGTAGTTGGTTTAATCAAAATAATGTTTTCGTTGTTGATTTTTTCTTTTAACTCAAAACATTCAAATTTTGAGTTAAAAGTAAACTGTTTTTGAAGTTGTGTTTCAATTAAATCAAGTATTTGAAATCCAATGTTGTGTCTAGTTTTTTCATACTGCACACCTGGATTTCCAAGTCCAACAATTAGTTTCATCTACTCTTCTATTTTTTGAAATACAGGTGTTACGGAAACGTCGTTAATGATATTTAAAATTGCTTTACCAAGCATTTTACTCATGGTCAGTTGCACAATTTTTGCAGACTCTTTAGCGTCTTGTTGCAAAGGAATGGTATCTGCCACTATTACTTCTTTTAGGCAAGAATTGTTGATTTTTTCAATTGCGTTGCCAGAAAAAATCGGGTGTGTAGCAATTGCATAGACTTCTTTTGCACCTGCTTTTCGCAGAGCTTCAGCACCAGCAACTAAGGTGCCAGCGGTATCTATGATGTCGTCAAATAGAATACAAGTTTTGTCTTTAACATCGCCAATGATGTTCAAAATTTCTGCAACATTTGCACGAGGTCGGCGTTTGTCGATAATTGCAATTGGTGTTTCGTTTTTAAGTAGTTTAGAGAAATTACGTGCACGAGCGGCTCCCCCGTGGTCAGGTGAAACAACAATAACATCTTTTAGTTTCTTTTTGTCCATGTGTGCAGCAAAAACAGCGGCTGCTGAAAAGTTGTCAATCGGAATGTCAAAGAACCCTTGAATTTGTGCAACGTGCAGATCAATGCAAATTAGTCTGTCAATTCCGGATTTTTCCAGTAGATTTGCCACTAACTTTGCAGTAATCGGCAGTCTAGACTGATCTTTTCTGTCTTGACGGCAATATCCATAATACGGCATGATTACAGAAATTGGTCCAACTGAGGCTCTTTTTAGCGAGTCTACAAAAATAAACAACTCCATTAAGTTTTCGTTAACAGGACGGCAAGTTGGCTGAATTATAAAAGTATGGCATGCACGCACACTTTCGTCGGCAGACAAACAAACTTCGCCGTCTTGAAACTTCAGCGTATTGACTTTAGACAAAGGAATGTTTGTATATGCAGAAATTTTATCGGCAAGGTCTGGGTTTGCAGATAGAGTAAAGAGTTTAATTTTTTTACCATTGATAATTGTTTCCATATGTAACCTTCTTATTTATTTTTTAGTTTAAAAAAATAAAAGTAGGTAGACCCTACTTTTATTTTAAAAATTATATTAAATTAACTTATTTAGCTTGAACTTGAGCGTTGTATTCTTTTAATACAGCGTCTGTTAATTCGGCTCTAAATTCACTTACAATAGGGTGTGCAATGTCTCTGTTTTCACCAGTGTTGGTTTTACGAGAAGGCATAGCGATAAATAGACCTGACTCTCCTTCAAGAACTTTTACACCGTGAACAACGAATACATCGTCAAACACAACTGAAGCAACTGCAAGAAGTTTTTGTGAATCTTCAAGAAGTTTAAATTGAACTTT
>CAUUFL010000024.1:0-6470 GCA_963544545.1 uncultured Acholeplasmataceae bacterium | reverse complement strand
GATATGTATGAAAAGAAACTAAATTACTTAGACCAAATTAAAGCGCTACAAAGAAAAGCAAACTCAACAACTGACTACACCAAAACTTTGGTTGAAATGAACTTCAAAGACAACAATATCCCAATTTTAAGGTTCTTCAAAGAAGTAAATAACCAGTATGTCACTGAAAAACCTAAGCATACTTTTTATTTGTTTGTTGAAAACTGGCCAAACTACGCTAATTTTGAAGGAGTAACAATTGACATTAAACACAAAGACAAGCGAGTTCTAGCAGACCCTAATAAGTCATATGACTTTGAGTTTAAAGACTGGCAAACTGCTAAGTCTAATATTTTAACTGACAAAAACCAATACCTAAATGTCCGTGCAAACGGGTTTAACGGTATAGTTTTCTTTGAGTTTATTTTAAATAAAAACATTGAAGAAACCGCTAAGTTTGACGAGTATTCATACAGCGTAACTTTAAAACCACTTAAAAACTCAGCCAGTGATTTAATTAAAAACATCTCATTTGATTTCCACAAGGCTGCAAAAAAGGAGGAGAATGATTAATGAGTATCTTAAAAAAATTAACCTATTTATTTATATTATTTGTATCCTCAGCGCTACTGGCTGCATGTGGAGGAGTTTTTCAAAAAGTTGAGTTCAGCAAAGATGAACTTACCTATTTTGGCGCTGAGCGAAACGGTAAGTTAGTTACAGTCACTGACTTTAAAAAAGTTCCCAAAAACACAATTTTGCACTTTGAGCTGAATCTAAAAAACCGTGAGTTTAAGGATCTGCTTATCAACGACGTGACTTACAATAACTTAGGTGTGCATATCACAGATAACAAGTTTCAAGTTAAAGTCGATAAAGACCTAAAAATTAAACTAGTGTTTTCAGGTTTCTATCGCGTTAAACTACCAAAAGAAATTGAAGTTGTTTCATATGTTGGCAAGCCAAATCCGTCAACCGGAGTTGACTTAAATAAAGTAGAAGCCGGAAGCACTTTGCTTTTTAAAGTCAAAATTAAGCCAAAGGCTCCGTTTATGCTACAGTTTGGCGAACACGACCGTAGGTATTTTAAAACAAATCAAAATGGTTTCTTTAAAAACAATCCAGATGACCTTGAAACTTCGCTATTTGAATATAAAGTTAATGCAGATTTAGAAATTAAAGTATTTTACGACGAAAAAGACGTTAACTTCAAAATCTCAACTTCGCCTTACCTTGAGTTTAAAACTCAACACAGTGATTTAAACAAAGTGCCTTACGGCGAAGAAGTTGTTGTTAGTTTAAAAGAACAATACCGAGCGTTTTTAAAAGAGTTTAAGGTAAACGGTGTGCCTACTCAGTTTGAGTCTAATTTTGAGTATTCTTTTAAAATCGACAAAGACATTACCCTAGAAGTTATTTTGGATGGTTTTAAAACCCACCGCTTAAACTACGACCGTAATTTATTTGATTTAGCACAAAACTACACAACTCTGGACTTACCAGAAGGCGCGGACGTTACCTTAACGCTAAAAGAGTCAAACCCAAACTCTAAATACGAGATTTTGGTAAACGGCAAAGCGCATAGTGGTACTTCTGTTAACTTCAAAATGCAAAAAGACACAGAAGTTAAAGTCAAAGAAACTTCAACTGAACAAATTGACAATTTAGACCCACAAGTTAAACACCGTCATCGTCCAATTCACTCTACAGTTGAACTTAACTTAAAAGACCGCCAAAGAGTTATTAACACAAAATACACCAAACAAGCGGTTATAGACAACCTTGAAATTAAAAATAACGAGTTTGCTTTCAAGGAACCTGGAGTTTATCGAGTATACTACAACGAAACTAAAGACGGAAAAACTACTATAACTCAATATGTTTATTCAGTTTCTTACACAATTGAAAAGTTTAACATAAATGGGCAAGTCTATAAATACGACGAAAAGAAAGAACGCAGTAAGACTTTTAAAGACTTTGACAAAAAATACACCAAAGAAGTTGGGATGAACAATGAATACATTCCAGAACTTTCTGCAAACATCAGAAAAGCCCGCTTTAGTGATGTTGAAAACAAGTTTATTACAACTATTGAAACTTTGTTTAGTGTTGAGCAACTGATGTTTAAAAAAATTATTCCCACATTTGTGTTAAAAGATAGTGAAAGCAAAACACTCTTAAGACAGTCTCAGTATGAAATTAACGCTGGCAAAATCACTTTTAAAGATCCTGCATTAAAAAACAAAAAAATTGCGATTGAGGCCACAATTTCCGGAATTTCTAAACTGGCTAATAACACAACTAAAACTAATTTATACACAGACCGCGAAGAAATTACTTTAAAAGAAGGACACAATGCCTACACAGACTTAGAACTAAGAATGTACGTGCGTGGTGCGAGAAAATACGCAAATGTATTCTTGCAACGAAATATTAAAGTAGAGGATTTACCTGGTCAATTTGAAAAAATCCCACCAAAACCAAACTTTGCGGCACCAGAAGGTGACCTGCTTTTGGAAAAAAACCGCAAAGGTTCACAAAACATTGATACAGCAGTAGATGACAACGGCGATCCTATTGAAAGCAAAATAGGTGAGGTTGGTTCAATTTATTGGCGATATGCACATTTCAGTCGTGGTGAGCAAAACTACCGTTCACTAAACCTTAACGGCAATTACTTCCAAATTGATGCAAGCAACATCGCCAGATACTACACGATAGACTTCGCAGAATTTGGTTTCCCTGACCACACATACGGTATTTTTTCATTCTTCACTCAGGCTGATGTTACTAACACTGTTCGCAACATCGAAGTTGCCGGCAACGCCGGAGTAAGCGGGCCTGTGCTGCATTTAGATAACTCTAAATCTGTTCCTGCTTATTTTGGGGGAATTCACGGAGTGGTTGCGACTAAGTCAAAATTAACTTTTGCAAATTCAGTTCTACGTAACCACGGCTACGGATATCGTCAACTTGAGGCTACTGCTTCTTATTTCTTTAACTCCAAAATTGAAAACAATTTCTTGGACGGAGTTCACTACATGAACGACAGCGGACACTACGAAACTAAGCAAACTCCTGAGTCTGAAATGAATGAAGTGAAAGCCTTAAGCCCAGAACTGCAAAGACTGGCATTATTTAAGTCTTTTGTCTACATGCAAGACAGTTATATTGGCATTAACGGAGCACCAGGTTTTCTACTTCAAGATATGCGCAGAACTACTAAACTAGACTACAGCGCTAATGAATTTGAAAATCGTGAACTTACTTTGTTTAATACAACCAGATCAATTCAAAGCCGAAAACCAGGAGAGTTAGTACCTGAGTTTGAAGGCGCTGACTGGATTAAGAAAACTTTTTACTACAACTCAGATCCAAATGTTTATCTAAAGAATACTGAACTAAATACTTTAACTCCACTAAACAACGACTTCTTTAAGATTTTTAACATCCAACAGTTAAAAACATTTATACAAAGTATTTTAAATGAACTGCAGGCTAACTCAAACCAAGCAAATGGCCGCAACTTTGAGTTCTTAATTGAAAAAGATGGGGCTAAATACTTAAAAGCTCCTTTCTTACTTACAACCGGCAGACTTGATTTTCCAGAGGCTATTCCAGAACCTGGAAAACCACTTCCTGAAACCTATCACCGTTGTCACCGCAGAGAAACTTTTGACATTACTTTTGACTTTGAGTACCGTGAGAAAAACTCACTTGGCGTCTACGGCGAACTTAAAAACAAAGTTATCAACACCATTCGTCCACGCTATAAGTGTCCTGATTTGCCAGCAGGAAAAGAAGATTGCAGTTACTACTACAAGTCACCGGCTGTCTCTGAGTTTTTCTCAGGTCGTTTCTTAATGCCGTCTTCTGTTGACAACCGAGAAGATCCTATCAAGAACTTAGAAGAGTTGTTAAAAGAACCTGGCAACAAAAAAGACCTAATTCAAAAAGCACTTAAACGCTTAGTTTACGACGCCGTAGTGTCGGTTGCTAAAAAACAAAACTACGATACTTTTATTAACATCAGTATCCCAGTTAAAGGACTAAACCCTAAAGCACCGCAAGGTGAACTTGGTGCATCTTTGATTTTTGGTTTTAACTTTAAATAACTTAATGTCTTTTAAAAAAAGTTGTTTACCGACAGGTAAACAACTTTTTTATTTTCGACTTAGCACCACCAAAGTTTCGCATTCCGCGGTTTGGGGGAAGTTTTTAAAAGGTTGGATTTTTGTAATTTTAAAGCAATCAAGAACTTTAAGGTCACGAACTAAAGAAGGTAGATTACAAGAAAGATAAATTATTTTATCTAGGTTACTTTGATTTAATTCAACTAACACCGCGTTTTCAACACCTGCTTTGGGTGGGTCTAAAATTATTGTGTCTGCTTTGTTTTTAACCTTATTAAACTGAAATGTAAAGTCTCCTTCAAATATTTCTAGATTAGTAATTTTATTAAGTTCTATGCATTTTCTAGCACAGTTATTGGCATCTTTGTTGATCTCAATTGAGTAAACTTTTTTAGCAGTTTTAGCGATGTATTGGCCGATTGTAGAAATTCCTGAAAACGCGTCAATAACGCAGTTTTCACAACTTATTTTACTAAGTATTTCTCTGTAGATTTTTCCAACCATAAAGGAATTTGTTTGAAAGAAAGCAAGACCATTTAAAAGATAGACGATCCCGTCTATTGTTTGTGTGATAAACTGGCTTCCTTTAACTATGTAGATTCTTTCGTTTAGTATGTAGTGAATAGATATATTTGGTGCTAAAAGAGAACTTAAGTTAGAAATTTTGTGGACTGTTTCTGAGTTATTATTTTTTAAAATAAAAGTAACTTGAAAATCATTTTCTAAATTAGTTCTAAAAATAACATTGGCGACTTCTTTGAGTATTATCTTGCGTTCTTTTAATTCATCGTTTAATTTAAAAATTAAGTTATTCAAAGTATCTGGGTAAAGTATGTTTTTGTCTTGTAGACAAAAACGATTACTTTTTTCAAAATGATAGCCTAGTCTTGTGTAGTTAAGTTCATGATTTGCGATTAGCACTGCTTTGTTGCGGTAATTAGTCGCAACTTCAGAAAACATACATTTGTCTATTTTTGGGAAAACTAAACCGTTTCTTTCAAATGAGTTTTGAGTGATTTCTTGCTGAAAGTTAAGTTGTTCTTGAAAGGAAAGATGAGAAAGATTATAGGTTCCGTTGTAAGTCTGAGACACTCTTTCTTTAGATTGTTTTGTTAAGGTATTTGCCATGTGGTCAATTTCGGCTTCAAAGAATCTCTTTTTATCTGTAATTTGGGTAAGTATACACTCTTCGCCGACTAAGAGATTTTTAACAAAACCTACTTTGTTGTCCAATTTGACGATACCTCTGCCGTCTTTGTCATAGGCAAAACAAACTGCTTTATACATTTTTAACCTCTGTGAGTTCATACGCAACTAAACCATATTTTGGGATATCTACTTGTGTGTAGTACTTAGAAAGTTCTAAAAGAGCTTCATTTTGATTTTTGAAACAATAGCGAAAATCACAGTCAAAATGTTTTACTAAGGCTGTTTCCCAGTTCTTATAATGTTGAATTTGGCCAATTTTTGCAATCAAGGTGAGGCTATCGCTTTTTAAACAAATTAAACTACCTGTTTTGATTTTACTTCTGTCTGGTGTGTTTAGTCTGAACTCAAAAGTTTTTTCTTTATTTAAAATCCCTTTTAGATAAATTTCTTTAATATTAAAAACAGGAATAGTTTTTTTAATTAAAGTTAAAAAAGTTAGTTCATCGCTTTGTTTCCCTTTGATTTCTCTGAAATCAGAAAAATCAAAATTAAGGTATACATCACCTGTGTATGCTTTATTTATTTTTGTAAGATAAACCAAATCAGAAGAGTTTAAAGTCTTTTCAAATAAGGTTTTTCCGCCAATTATAAAAAAGTCTTCTGCAAAATTGTTTAAAAATTCACCAACATCTGAAACTAACTTAACATTATTATTTTTAAAAACAACATCTTTACTTGCGACATAGACTTCTTTAAAATGGTAAAGGTCAAAATTGTAGTCTTCAGTTAGTGAAGTATAAGTAGATAAACCCATTAAAACATTTTTATTAAAAGTTTTTTCTTTAAAATGTTTTAAATCTAAAGGGTAGTACCAAGGCAATTTGTTTCCTTTGCCGATTAAGTTATTTTTATCTATTGCTAGAATTGAAAAAATCATAGTTTCCTCTAAATTGGTCCTTTATAAAAAATTATTTTTTCCTCTAAAATGATAGCATAATAAAAATTAACAATATTTCTAAACAAGTTAACGCGTATTAAATATGCTTTAAGTTTTTGCTTTTAGATTTTGAAATAAAAAATATTAAAATTTAATAATCTTCATATAAATATTTTAATCGCTTTATAAGGCTTTTAAACTTTTTAAAAAATGTTAATTTCGAAATTTTATCTTAAAAACCTAAAAAAAGATGTCTTTTGACTCACTTTATA
>CAUUFL010000023.1:0-6683 GCA_963544545.1 uncultured Acholeplasmataceae bacterium | reverse complement strand
AGATGCAGACATTCCAGGACTTTTTCGCTCTAAAAACTCACTAATTCAAATAATTGGCCGAGCGTGTCGCAACAAGGCAGCAAAAGTTATAATGTACGCAGACCAGGTGACTAAGCAAATGCAGGAAGCAATTGACGAAACTTACCGTCGCCGAGAAATTCAACTTAGGTTTAACCGCGAAAACGGAGTTTCGCCAATAGTTATCGAAAAACAAAATATTGAAAACATAGAGTTTGGCCAAAAAGTCAATCCTGCAATTGACTTTATTGCTAAATCTGACAAAGATGTACCTGAGTTAATTAAAGAGTTAACTAAACTTATGGAAAAGGCTGCCGCTGAGTTTGACTTTGAAAGTGCGATTAACTTCAGAGACGCCATCGCTGAGCTGAAAGGACTTGAATAATGAATAAAACTCCTAAAAGCAAAACTAACGAAAAAATAGAGCAAGTGCTACTTAAACCACTTAAAAGAAATTCATTAAAACAAGACCAAGACCTGGCATACAATGCCGCTCGTGGTGAGGCTTACGAGGTTTTTTGTATTAGTGAGTTAATAAAAGAAAATCAAGACCCTGCGGTTAAGTTCATCACCCCACATTTTGATAAGTCTAAACATATCGCTGAAAACCAATTTGAAAACTTTAATATCACCAATAACGCTTTTTACTATATATACAAGTTTGATTTTAATGGACGCACTTTGACCTATCCACTTTGTGAGTTTGATTTAATTGCTTTAAATCAAGCAAAAAAACATCTACATTTCTATGAGTTTAAAGCCAAGCGCAACTTAACTGCACAAGACTCTATGCAAATTAAAAAAGCTCTGGACTTCATTCCCCACATTTTAAAACGTAAATACACATTTGACTACACCTTTATTTCAAGTAAAGAAAGTGGTGATGAAATTCAAAAACTGACAAACGCCAAAGTAATTCCGGAGCTAAATGAACCAATTTTAATTAAAGATGGACAGTTTTTTGCCAAATATTTAAGAGAACCCAAAAAAGCCGAGACTCTACCAGTAATTGTCCTTGACCAGATTTTTAATAAGTTTGACTTTATTTTGCATATCTATAAGTTTTGTCTGGAATACAAGAAAGTCATGGAAGTACTTGAGTTTGTTGACGACCCTGCACACATTAAAATCAGTTATTTTGATAAACTTTTGCCAGAACAGTATTTAGTCGAACGCATTTATGATTTTAACACTATCTTTAAGCCAACTTTTTATATCTTTAATACAATTAAGCGAATTTATCAAAAAATTGAGTATAAACAAGGTCGCTTTTTTAAAGATGGTGAAGTGATTTCTGAAAACAGAAAAACCTATATTGAAATAGTGGCTCTGCGTAAGTTAATAAGAGAAATTGGACTTACCGCTTTAACAGAAAGCGCGGTAAGTAAAAAACCTTTAAAACCAAAGTCTAAAAATAGAGCAAAAAACCAAATAAAATCAAACAATCGATAAACAAACTAGAGTTTTAACCAATAACATAATTCAACCCTTTTAGGTTTCTGCCTAAAAGGGTTTATATTCAAAAAATATCGCAGTTTTTATAACAAAAAAATGCAATTTTAATTAAAAAAGAACTAAAAGTATTTAAAATTAAGCGATATATCGCATAATTTATAAAAGATATTGTCAAAAAATAACATTTATAGTAAAATATAGTTGTAAAAACAGCGATATTTAAAGGAGTCTACATGGTGTTTGAAAGAAAGAAATATTTAGATAAGTTGATAGCCAAACAAGGAAATGGTTTAGTCAAAATTATTTCTGGGATGCGAAGAGTAGGCAAAACTTATTTACTTACCAGGCTATTTCGTGATTATTTGCTAGAAAGTGGAGTTTCTAACACCAGAATTATTATCGTAGAACTAGACTTGGTTGAAAACAAAACTTTAAGAAAAGCCAAAAACTTACTTAAATACATTCAAAAAAGAACAGGTGACCAAACTGTTAACTACTATATTTTTTTAGATGAAATTCAGTTAGTTAAAGACTTTCCCTTTCTTTTAAATAGTTTACTTAGTCGCGGAAACTTAGATGTCTATGTAACTGGCAGTAACTCAAAGTTTTTAGCTAAAGACATTGTTACTGAGTTTAGAGGCAGGAGCGATGAAATTAAACTATATCCGCTGACTTTTGCTGAAGTTTTTAAACACAGTAAATTAAGTAAAGAAGACACTTTAAAAGATTATCTTTACTTTGGCGGAATTCCAAAAGTTGTTTTGGCAAACAACGAAGAAGATAAAATTGCTCTGCTTAAAAACTTTTTTGAATTGACCTATATTAAAGATATAGTTGAAAGAAAAAAGATAGAAAACGAAGCTGAGTTAGTTAAACTAACTAAATCTTTAGCCTCAAATATCAGCTCCCTTACCAATCCACAAAAACTAAGTAATACTTTCCTTAGTTTAAGCAAAACTAAAATCTCGGTTTATTTAATAGAGAAATATATAGACGCATTAATTGATGCTTTTTTGTTAAAAAAAGCAACCAGATACAGCATCAAAGGCAAGACCTATATCTCTGCACCTTTTAAGTATTATTTTCAAGACCTTGGCATTAGAAACTCAATTTTAGACTTCCGACAACTTGAGCCAAATCACTTAATGGAAAACTTAATTTACAATGAACTTATTTCTAGAGACTATTTAGTAGATGTTGGAGTAGTTGAAAAAAACGTACTTAACGAAAAAGGCAATGGCACAAGAGTAAAATTAGAGGTTGACTTTGTTGCAAACAAAGGCAGCAAAAGACTTTATATTCAGTCCTGCTACTCTATTGAAGATTTAAATAAACAAAGAATCGAAGAGCGACCTTTTAGCGAAATTGACGATAATTTTGAAAAAATTCTGGTAGTGATGAATTTACCAATTAGAAGTTACCAGACTGAAAACGGTATCAAAATTGTTAGTCTAATTGAGTTTCTTTTGAGTTAATTGCTATATCAAAACAAATAAAACTCTAATTTCCTTTTTTAATTAATATAACTCCTTTGTTTTATCCCTTAAAAAGTTGCATATTTTAAGGGATAAAAATAAAAGTAAGGGATAAAATGAGAAAATTTGTTTATTTAAAAATTAAAAATACAACACCAGACAACGAAACTAAAAGTTAATTTCCTGGATAATAGAAATGCAGCGCCTTTCATTTTCTAGTTTGAGATTTTACCCTATAATCTGAAAAATTAGTAATAAATACTCTGAAAAATTAGTAATAAATATTCTGAAAAATTAGTAATAAAAACTATGAAAAATTAGTAATAGAATAAAAATGCATTATAATTAAAACAAAGAGGTAACCAAAATGAACCAAATTCAGTACAAAAAAAGACTAATTGAGGCGAAAATAAACAGGAAACTGCTCTACAGTGGTGCAGTTTTGATAGATGGTGCTAAATGGTCAGGCAACTCAACAACTGCTACACTATACGCAAAAACAATAATTAAATTACAAAACCCAATTATTAAAAAAAACTATAAAGCGCTGGCTGAGCTATCTAAAATTGAAGTACTTAAAGGAGAACCACCAATATTATTTGATGAATGGCAGGAAGTTCCAGAAATTTGGGATTTTATTCGTTTAGACGTTGATGAAACACAAGCAAAAGGTAAGTTTATACTTACTGGTTCTACTAAAAAACAAAATGTAAAAACCATGCACACAGGAACTGGTAGAATCAACTCTGTTATGCTTCGCCCGATGTCGCTATATGAAAGTGGTGAGTCTACTGGCTCTGTTTCTTTAAAGTCTTTATTTGAAAAAGCCAAAATAGACCCTGTTTACTCAGAAATTTCTGTTAGAGAAATTGCAGAACTGATGTGCCGGGGCGGTTGGCCAGGTAGTTTAGCATTGCCTAAACACCTGCACTTTAACATACCGAAAGACTTACTTTCAGGCATACTTAGAGGCGATATAGACGAAGTTGACGGAATTAAAAAAGATAAAGAAAAACTGAAAAAAATCATAAAAAGTTATGCTAGAAATATTTCAACACTAGCAACAAACAAAACAATTTACCTAGACCAAAATTACGAGCAAATAGTTGAAGCACATACTTTTGAAAAACATTTAAATGCTTTAAAAGCACTCTATATAGTTGAAGATGTCCCTCCGTGGTCTTTTAAAATCAGAAGTTCATCTAGACTAAAACAAGGTTATAAAAAACAGTTTGTAGACCCAAGCATAGCAGTTGCCGCGTTAGATTTATCTCCAGATAAATTACTGCAAGACTTCGAAACTTTCGGTTTCTTTTTTGAGTCTATAGTAACTCGTGACTTAAGAGTATATGCAGATATGCTTGATGCTAGAGTTTACTATTACCGAGATTCAAGTGGGCTTGAAGTTGACTTAATTTTAGAACTGCCAGATGGAAGATGGGCTGGAGTTGAAGTTAAACTAGGTCTAAATGAACTAGATAGGGCTGCAAAAAATCTACTTAAACTCGCTAAACTAGCATTTAAAGAACCTGAGTTTTTAATGATTGTAACTAATAGCCAAATGGCCTACACCAGACCAGAAGACGGAATACATGTAGTTCCACTTGGTTGTCTTCGTGATTAGGTAAATTAAAAAAGAGATGTTTTAAACATCTCTTTTTTACGTTTTAAGCAAAACTAGTTTGTTTGTTTTGATTAAAGTAGTTTTGTTGAATTTGGTGAATAGAACTAATGAAAAAGTCAATTTGTTTTTCAATAGTTCGGTTGATTAAAGAAATATTGGCAAGTTGCATGTAGTGTCTAAAAATAATTTCGGTAAACTGAGGAAAGTCTATAAAAGGGTTACGGTTACCCTGAATTCGGGCAATTCTTTCGTTACGGTTTTGTTCAAAGACAGTGACTGGGTCTTTAGTGTGGAACTTAATAAAGTTGCGAACATCACCCATTTTTGCATTTTCTTTTATTCCGCCATAAGCATTTGCACCTGGTTTCTGGGTTGTAACTTTTAGCCAATCATATCGCACTAACATATAGGCAATAATTCTAGAAACATCTCCAATGTGATCATCACCCGGATAAAACCAGGTAGCGTTACCGTCTGCTTTACCACTTCCGTCTGTGTAGTATGAATTATTACGTTTACTGTTTAGATTTTTTGTTAAAACACGCAAATTATGTAGATCTGAATCTATTCCTTTACTAGTATTTCCAGCGTGCTTTTTAGTAGCCATATAGCTATTTGGCCAAACGTGTTCAAGGTTCCAAGGATCACCACCAGTTGGCCACTCTTTGTTGTATTGTATACCATCGTAAATAGACCAGGACTTGCCTGTGTCTAAAAGGTCGTTACTACCTGTGTGTTCTTTAGCAAATTTGTAGTTTTTAATATTTGTATGTTT
This sequence comes from uncultured Acholeplasmataceae bacterium, assembly GCA_963544545.1. Classification (GTDB taxonomy): domain Bacteria; phylum Bacillota_I; class Bacilli_A; order Acholeplasmatales; family Acholeplasmataceae; genus CALISC01. Next base: position 1,336 of record CAUUFL010000023.1, on the reverse strand, counting down.
GCTGACAGTTAGTTCCCTAAGTTGTCTTAGAAGTTCAGCGGGGTTTTCGGTATTGAAGTCAATTCCTTGGTAGTATTTTTTTGCGTTTTCAGAAAGAACAGCGGTGTTTGCTCGTCTAAAACCGTCGTGTTTTGCCTCAGGCTCAATTGATTTTTCGTATTTAACTTCTAAAGTTAAGTTACCTTTAACTTGGATTTCAAAAGTGTTGTCTGATTTAATTAAAGAAGTTCTGTCATTACCATTAATTAGCAACGATTTTACACGGTAGTTTGGCTTACTTTTAACAGCAAACTTAAGTACGGCACCTTTTTCGGCTTTGTTGCCGTTTAGTTGACCACTTAGCAGGCTTAGTTCTGAGTTTTGGAAGTTAACATCATAAGTCTCTGTGTTTTTGTATTCTACTTCAATATTAGTTGCTTGGTTTACAGTGAGTTTAAATTTGTTGTTTTTAACTAAATGAGTTCTGTCTTTACCGTTAATGGTTAATTTTTTAAAAGATTTGCTCGGTATTTTTTTAATTTCAAACTCCAGCATTTCACCTTTTTTAGCCTTGTTGTCAGCACTAATTGTTCCTTCAGTTAAATTAAGGTGTGCGCTGTTGTAGTTAACTGAATAATTTTCGGGTTCAGGGTCAGAGCCGTTAGTTTTGTAAATCACTTCTAAAGTAGTTTTTTTGTTTACTTTAATTGTAAACTTATTTCCGTGAACTAAGTTAGTTTTATCTTCTTCATTAATTATTAGTTTTTCAAAAGTTTTGCTAGGAATTTGTTTAATTTCAAACTCCAGTTCAGCACCCTTTTGTGCTTTGTTTTCAGCAGTAAGTTCTCCTGATTTTAAAGTTAAATTAGCGCTATCATATACAACTTCGTATTCAGTTTCTGCGGGGTCTTGAGTGTTTTCTTTAAACTCAACTGAAACAGTAATGTTTTCAGTAACTGTATATCTCAATTTGTTGTCAATTAAAGCATCAGTCCAGTCGTCACCATTGATTTTAAATGTTGACACTTCTTTACCTTTAGGCACAGTAACTTCAAACTCAACTTCGGTGTTGTGTCTAACTTTGTTTAGATTGATACCAGGTGTTGTAATTTTAACTTCTGAAGGTAGTGTAATTGTGTAAAAATCGCCTTGAGTTGGCAGAACTTTAAAGCGCAGTTCGTATTCAAATGAGTTTGTGTTGTCAAAAGTGATTTTTGCAACAATTGAAATAATTCGGTCTCTACCATCATCTGGCTGTAAAACATTGACACGGTTGCCAACGATTTGGAAATACTTTTCGTTTGTTTTGTCTTTTAGTTGGTAAATTACGGAAATTTGCTTACCTTGATATTTACCT
>CAUUFL010000022.1:0-6704 GCA_963544545.1 uncultured Acholeplasmataceae bacterium | reverse complement strand
AAGTAACATCTATTAATACGTTTGCGTCAACTTTCTCACCAAGAGTTAGTCTGTATCCATCTTTGAAGTTACCACGATCAAGTTGTTGAACAGATCCATCTTCAAGCAAGCGATATACAGAAAGAGAAGGTAAGTTTTCTGTAAGCGGAGCAAGTGCTCTAAAGTCATTGCCTTGCAAAGAAACTTCTTTGCCTGAGTTTAATTGCACTCGCTCTGAGTAAGTACCGAATTGATGGTATAGACCAATGATTTTTTGTTTTTTATTACAAGACACTAAAGTAAAAACTAAAACTGCTGAAATAATAAACAAAAGCAGGGTTTTGATTTTATTCATTGTTCCTCCACTTTATAGATTTTATTTAAAGAACTTGCCAGTTCTTTTTGGATTTCTATGAAAGCCAGTGTTGCTGCTACAGGTTTAACTACAACTATTGTTAAAAAACTTAGTTTGCATTGTTTATAGTTTCTCAAAATATTTCTGATTTGTCTTTTAATTTTGTTGCGTTGGACAGCGTTGCCAAATTTTTTACCGATAGAGATGCCAAACCTGGAGTGCGGCTCTGGTGTAACTTTAAATACAACCTTAAAGTGTGGTGTGCTAAATTTCTTGCCGGTTTTAAATATTTGGTCAAACTCTGCGTATTTTTTGACTCTGTATTTTTTTTCCATAATGTGTATAAAAAAACCACCTTAAATATTTAATTTAAAAATATTTATCTGGTGGTTGGGTTCAAATATTTATTTAAATTATTTTTGGTGTTTAGTGTCACTAACTGTTAAAACTAAACGTCCTTTTGCACGTCTTCTTTGTAGAACTCGACGGCCATTTGCAGTGCTCATTCTTTCCATGAAACCGTGTGTACGTGCTCTTTTAATTTTACTTGGTTGATATGTTCTTTTCATATTAGTCCTTTCAAACAATGCTCTTAAAAGTTTAACACAACACAACTTTTTTTGCAATTTTTTTAATGTGTAAATTGAGAATTTCGGTGTATTTTTAGCGAGTTTAGACAAACTGTTTTTTATCCACAAAATTTGATTTTAGCCACAATGTGGATAACTTAGGTGTGGAAAACAAAATGTGGAGATGTGGATAAGTTCGTGAAAATCGGCTATTTAAAAGGTTCTTTTGGCTAAGTTGTCCACAATTTTACCCACATTTGCAAACTGTTTGCCAAGTTATCCACAGAAAATGTGGATAACCTAAATTGTTTTTATTTACCTTGTATTGATAAAATATTTACACAAAAGGAGAACTTATGGACAGCGACGTAAAAAAACTGTGGGAAGACATTATCAATCAACTTAAAAACGAAATTGAAGAAGAGAGTTTCGACTCACTTTTTGGTACTAAAACTAGTATTTATAGGGTGGATAATAACATTGTCTATATTTTAGTAGACAACGATTTTGTCAAAACTAGACTTTCTGTATACCACAGCGAAAAAATTAACGAAATCGCAGCTACTCTGTTTCAAGAAACTCCTTTGTCATTTAAATTTATTACAGAAACTGACCTTGAATATGAAAAAGAAAAAGAAAGCCCTGCTGCTTTTGAAACTGACAGTTACCTTAACAGTAAACTGAATCCGAAATACACTTTTTCTAACTTTGTGGTTGGTGTTTCTAACTCATTCGCCTATCGCTGTGCGATTTCTGTTGCTGAGCAGCCTGCTTCAACTGGCAACCCTTTCTACATTTCTGGCGCGGTTGGAGTTGGAAAAACGCATCTTATGCACGCAATTGGCAATGAAATGATTAAAAACAACCCAAATTTAAAGGTTTTATATATTCCTGCCAGTACCTTTGTTGAAGAATTCACCAGTGTTTTTTACGGTACTGATAAAACTAACCGCATGCAACAGTTTAACAAAAAATTCAAATCTTTAGACTGTTTGTTGATTGACGATATTCAAATGATTAGCGGTGCTGAAAAGACTCAAAATGAATTTTTTAAGCTATATGAACACCTTCATAACTCAAATAAACAAATAGTTTTAGCCTCTGACCGCAAAACTAGTGAACTGCAAAACATCCACTCTCGCCTAGTTTCTCGCTTTGCATGGGGCTTGACTGCAAGCATTGAAGTTCCAAACGACGAACACCGTGTGTCTATTTTAAAAAGAAAAGCCAGCGAAATGTTCGCACCAGAAATCGCAAGTCAAATTGGCGAAGACATTTTGATGTATATCGCCAAAGTTATTAAAACTAATGTTCGCGACCTAGAAGGTGCACTGTATTCATCTATCATGAACTGTACAATGTCTAACATTCCGATTAACTTAGAAAACGTCAAAGAAGCCATTCGCGTGCTTATCAATGCACAAACCGAGACTTTTGTACCAAAAGCTTCGGTTGAAAAAGAAGTTAACAACATAATTTCGGTAGTTGCTAAATACTATGAACTTCAGCCTTTTGACATTCTTTCGTTAAAGAAAAGTTACAAAATAGTCACTGCTAGACACATTTGTATGTACTTAATTCGCCAACACTATAACCTGGTTTTTACAAAAATCGCGAAACTTTTCAACCGTAAAGACCACACTACAGTGATTTCTGCTGTTGAAAAAATTCAAAAAGAAATATCTGAACAAGTTGAGTTAAAAAAGGCGATTGAAGATATTGAAAAAAAACTTGGAATTCAAAAATGATTTTACTTTCAAAAAAAGACGGGTGAACCGTCTTTTTTATTGAAGTTTAATCAAGCAAAAATGTGGAGAACCAGTAGAAAATGTGGATAAAATGTGGACAGTGAAATGTGCTTAATTTGGACGAAATTTGCGTTTTTTTCGCCCTTATAATATAATATTATAGGTGATTGAAGTGGTGACTTTGTAGTTATCCACATTTCCACTTTTCCTAACAATAATAAATAAATAATAAAACAAAAAAAGGAATTTTTATGAACTTTAAAATCAAAACAGAAACCTTAATTGAATACATCAACTTGGTTGCTAGAGCTTTGCCAAACAAAAGCCCCAGACCACTTAGTGAAAGTATTAAATTCTCAGTTAAAAAAGACTCAATAAAAATATTTGCTAATCACAAAAACCTAGAAATTATGGCAATAGTTGATACTAACATTGAAGTACTTACGGAAGGTAACGCAATATTGGATGGCAAAACAATTTTAAACATTATTAAGTCACCAGGTATTGCTCTGCACGAAGAAGTTCAGTTTATTCAAATTTCTGAATATCAGGTTCTGATAATTGCGGGAACTTCTGAGTTTAGGCTAAATGCTTTGAACTACGACCTTGAACACTTAATTTTTGAAGAAGATGAAAAACCTATTGTCATTTCTAGCGAAGATTTAGCAATTTCTTTAAAAGAAGTGGTTTACTGCACAGCAGATCCTGACGCTAAACCAAGAATAGTTTGTCTAACTGGTGTGAACTTTGCGTTTAGTGAACGAAGATTAACACTTACCGCTAGCGACAATGCTAGACTTGCCCAAAAACGCTTAGAAGTTAACTCAAAGAAAAACCTGAATTTAACTATACCTGCTGAATCCATTAAAGAACTGCTTAAAATTCTTGAACAAACTAAAGGCGATGTTGAAATTTCTGTGAACCCTCTTTGTTCAAAAGTACTGTTTGTAATTAAAAATGTCTTCTTTCAAACCGCTGTGCTTTCAGATAAATACGGTAATCTAAACAGCGCTACTCAATTTGAAACTAAACTGTCAATTCCTTTAAAAACTGTTGAGTTTAGCAATGCCCTTAAAACAATTTCGGCAGTTACTGATAAAACAAAGTCAACTTACTTAATTAACTTCACTTTAAAACCAAACAAGACTTGTGAAGTTGCAACTTCTGAAAACGGAAAAGGCTCATCTCGCGCTATTTTAATTCCAGCAGGCGAAATTTATAATCAACTAGCTGAAACCTTCTTAATGATTTTTTCACTTAAACACCTGCAAGAAGCAATTTCTGTCTATGAAAGTCTTGGTATTGAAGAACTTGCGCTTGAGTTTTACTCAAATGACCGGGCAGTTCGAATTACTTCACTAGAAGAGCCTGAACTAGTCACTTTAATTACCCCTCTTAATAATTTTTAAAAAAAGGAAGTAAAAGCAATGAAACAAATTAAAATTGAAAACATTGAAATCATTAGACGCACCCCGAAGGCTGTGTTAGTTGGATTCCCTGCTGAATCTGAATACTCAAAATACGCAGTCTGGTTTCCAAAATCTAAAGTCAACATTAAAGGCAAAAACGCTTTAATTACTTTAGTCGGAGACGAATATCAATTAGTTTTCAAAGAAACCCCACTACTTGACCGAAAGGCAATTGCAAAAGGTTTCTTGACCGAGATTATTGAAGAAGAAAATTAAAAATTACTTATTTTTCTGCGTTTTATATAGAGTTTAGTTAAATAAAGGTGCATTTTCTTGGCGCCTTTATTTAATTTTTAAAAACCTTTAACAAAACAACAACAAAGATATGCAATTTATTTAAAACACAAGGAGACTAACTTATGGAAAGTAATAACAATTATGGCGCTGAAAACATACAGGTCTTAGAAGGTCTGCAAGCCGTACGAAAACGCCCAGGGATGTATATTGGTTCAACCGGACCAACTGGACTGCATCACTTAGTTTGGGAAATCGTAGACAACTCAATTGACGAGGCTTTGGCTGGTTTTGCTGATCGAATTCACGTTGAAATTCTACCAGGTGAGTTAATTCGGGTTTCTGACAATGGGCGTGGAATTCCGGTTGATGTGCACCCTAAAACCAAAGTTTCAACAGTTGAAACTATTTTAACTGTGCTACACGCCGGCGGTAAGTTCAACAACGACTCATATAAGGTGTCAGGTGGTTTGCATGGAGTAGGCGCTGCGGTAGTTAACGCTCTTTCTTCAAGTTTAGTTGTTGAAGTTAGCCGTAACAACACACTTTACCGTCAAGAGTTTGCCTACGGCAACGCAGTTAGTGATTTAGTTGACACCAAAACTCCAACTACCAACACCGGAACCACTATAACTTTTGAGTTTGACCGCTCAATTTTTGTAGAATGCGATGCCTATGACTTTGAAACTCTGCGTGTACGCGTACAACAACTTGCTTTCTTAAATAAAGGTTTAACTATTTCTATCGTTGACAAAAGGCAACCAGAAGCCGAAGAACATATTTATCGCTATGAAGGCGGCCTAAACGAATACGTGGCCTTTTTAAACGGCCAAAAAGCCAGAATCAACAAAGAAATCATCTACATTGACACTACTGCTGAAAACACCACTGTTGAACTGGCAATGCTTTACAACGACACTTACACGCCAAATATTTTGAGTTTTGCGAACAACATCTTAACCAAAGAAGGTGGAATGCATGAAGATGGGCTTAAGCTAGCACTTTCTCGTGTCATTTCTAAATACGCAACTGACAATAACTTAATTAAGAAAACTGACCAAATTTTAGGCGAAGACACCAGAGAAGGACTAATCGCTGTTTTATCGGTTAAACTACCTGAACCTCAGTTTGAAGGTCAAACTAAAACTAAACTTGGAAACCCTTATGTTCGTCCACTGGTTAGTCGTTTAGTTGGTGAAGGCTTGGAGAAATTTTTACTTGAAAACCCACAAACTGCAAAAGCAATTGTTGAAAAGTGTTTAATGGCTTCTAAGGCTAGACTAGCGGCTCGCCGAGCAAAGGAAGCAACCCGCCGCAAAAGTCCACTTGACAATCTAGGGTTTGCTTCAAAACTAGCAGACTGTCGCAACAAGTCACCTGAAAACACAGAACTATACATCGTAGAGGGTGATTCTGCGGGAGGTTCTGCAAAACAAGGCAGAAACTCAGAATTTCAGGCTATTTTACCACTACGCGGAAAAGTGCTAAACGTAGAAAAAGAACGACTTGACAAAGTTTTGGCCAACAACGAGTTAAAATCTCTGTTTTTAGCAATAGGTTGTGGTGTATCTAGTGATTTTAACGCAGATAACGCTAGATACCACAAAATCATTATTATGACCGATGCCGATGTGGACGGCGCCCACATTAGAACCTTGCTTTTGACTTTCTTTTTTAGACACATGCCAGAACTGATTAACAGAGGTTATGTTTACATTGCTCAGCCTCCGCTTTTTAAAGTTCAACAAGGCAAGAAAATTAACTATATCTACAAAGAAAACGAACTTGAACCACTACTTGCTCAACTTGAAGGTAAATACACTATACAACGCTACAAAGGTTTAGGTGAGATGAACCCTGAGCAACTTTGGGAAACTACGATGAATCCAAAAAACAGAACTCTGCTTAAAGTTGGAATCAACGACGCAGCATTGGCCGATCAAACTTTTGATATGCTGATGGGTGACAATGTTGAGCCAAGACGCGAGTTTATTCAAGAAAACGCTAAGTTTGTGAAAAACTTAGACATCTAAAGGAGCACACCATGCTTAATTTTTTAGACGAAGAAAAATTAGATTTGAAACTTAACGACGATAATCTTGAAGAAGTTAATCAGGACGAAGAGCAAGCAGAAGATTTTGAGACTAATCTCGCTGATTTTAAAGATGCCAAAGAAGAACCAGTTGAAATAGTAAGTGAAATCAAAGACTCGTTTCTAGACTATGCGATGTCGGTTATTGTTGACCGAGCCTTGCCTGATGTCAGAGACGGACTTAAACCAGTGCAAAGAAGAATTCTTTACGCAATGAACGAACTTAACATTTTGCCCGGCTCTGCTCACAAAAAATCG
>CAUUFL010000021.1:0-6876 GCA_963544545.1 uncultured Acholeplasmataceae bacterium | reverse complement strand
TTAACCCACGGAGGACATCAATGCTGAAAAGAAAAAAATACGAAAATGCTGCTGGAAAAATTCATCCTCTTGCATATGTTGTACTTGCATTTTTCTTAGTTTTAATCGCAATTACTATAGTTTTTATCACTCCAAGCGCAAAAACTAGATTTACCAACGAAATTCAAAAAAACTACTCTAATTTAAAATTTGGCCGTCAATTGGCAAACTCAGATAAATACACACGATATTTGCCAACTGAAAACATCTACATCCCAATTTCTCAAAAGAAACTATACTCAGTGTTAGAAAAATCAAAAACTGCTACTGAAAGCCTAGTTTTTGCCTACTACGGAACTAGAACACATAAAAACACTTTGGAAAATCTAGGACCAATTAACGAAGAGTTTACTCGTTTATTTGATGGTTACGAAAACGCACAAACTAAAGTAGAAAAAGACGAAGAGTTTGCAAAAGTTACTGGCAAAAAAATATACTTCCTTGATTTGCTTAAAAAACCAGTTGAAATTGAAGACGAAAAATACTACTATCCTGACTACAAGAACTTTAAGAAAAAATATCCAGGTCTGTATCAACCTAAATACAGCCAAACAATGTTAGTTTTCTATAAAGGTGAACTCCTTGATTTAAGTGCTGAAGAACAACTTAAAACTACACTAGAATCACACTCAGACATTCGTCTTGAAGTTCAAAGATTCATTGAACTAATTGCTAAAAAAACTTTTAGAAAATAACTTTATTAAATGATTTTAAATCAATACATTAAGCAAATTCAGGTCGCAGTGCCTGAATTTGACCTAAGTGCTTTAGATGTTTCTAAAAACCCTGATTTTGACTTAGCCCTGCCGCTTTTTAAACTGTCAGCACTAACTAAGCAAAAACCAGATGAGATTTTTCTGGCAATTGAACAAAAAATCACTAATTTAAATATTATTCATGAACTCGTTTTTTTAAACGGGTTTTTAAATATTAAACTAAATCAAGATAAGTTTAAAGCAGATTTATTTAAAGTTTTAATCAAAGAAAATACAAGCTTTCCAGTTTTTTTGCCAAACAAGCGTAAGTACTTCATTGACTACTCAAGTCCGAATGTTGCCAAGTTTTTCTCAGTCGGTCATCTAAGGTCAACAGTAATTGGTAATTCCCTTAAACAAATCCTGAAGTGCGCAGGCTCAGAGGTGTACGGCGAAAACTACCTTGGTGACTGGGGAACTCAATTTGGTAAGATGATTTATGCCTACGAAAACTGGCTAGATGCCGCTGAGTTTCAAAAAAACCCACTTGAGCATCTGCAATCTCTATATGTGCGTTTCCACAAGGAAGCCGAAGAGAACCCACTACTTGAAGACAAGGCTAGAGAAATTTTTAAAAATCTTGAAGACAGAGACGAGAAATACCTGAAACTTTGGCGCCAATTTAGAGAAATATCTATAGCAGAATTTTTAAAAGTTTACCGCACACTCGGAGTTGAGTTTGAAAATATTTCGGGTGAATCTTTTTACAATGACAAGATGCAGCCAGTTTTAGCCAAACTCAGTGAAATGAAAGTCTTGGAAAAAGACGCATGCGCGAAAATTGTAAGGCTAGGCGAAGACATACCACCTGCTTTGCTGGTGCGTTCAGACGGTGCTACTCTTTACTTAACTCGTGATCTTGCAGCCCTCGAATACAGAAAAAATCTACATAACTTTACAGACATTTTATACGTAGTTGGAAACGAGCAAAAACTGCACTTTGAACAACTAAAAAGACTGACCAAAATCTACGGAATTGACACCAACATAACACACGTTGGCTTTGGGCTGGTTTTGACAAACGGTAAAAAAATGTCGACGCGCGAAGGTAAAACTAAAGGTTTAAAAGCCTTGTTAGATCTTGCGATTACTGGTGCTAAAAATATAATTTTAGAAAAAAGACCAGAAACTAAGGAAATTGATTATCTCGCTGAAAAAATCGGAGTTGGCGCAATAATTTTTAATGACCTTAAAAACGACCGAACCCTTGATTTTGAGTTTAACTTAAAGCAAGCCTTGAAGTTTGAAGGCCAAACTGGTCCCTATATTCAATATACTGTTGTTAGAATTGCTTCCATACTTGAAGGCCAAACATCTGACTTTACTAAGTTTGACTCTAAATATTTAACTAAAGAGTTTTGGCCTGTGTTAAAATTAATTGATAGTTTTAAAGAAACTATTGAAAAAGCAGCCGAGACTTTAATGCCTTCTACTGTGGCTAAATACTTACTTAATGTATGCGCTAGTTTTAATAAACTATACGCTCAAACTCACTTTATAGTTAAAGACAGTTTAGTTCAAAACGCAAACCTATGCTTCCTTTACTTTGTGAGATTAGTTTTAGAAAAAGGTTTAAAACTGCTTGGAATAAGTCCAATTGACAAAATGTAAATTTTGTCAAACTGCTCGATTGGCGGAATTGGCAGACGCATACGACTCAAAATCGTACGGAGAAATCCATATCGGTTCGACCCCGGTATCGAGCACCATTTAAATGATGTTTCAAAAAAAGCACTCTTGTTGAGTGCTTTTTTTATTTTTTTTGAGTAATTTACGCACACCCTGGCAAGTATATTTGTGAAACTAAAAAGGACATAAATATGCACAAAAAAATATTTAGAAAAAGATTTACGTTGTATGTATTTTTAATTGCTCTGCAAGTTATTTTGCTTATTTTTTTCACAACTTTTTTTATCTTAAGACAAAATAAGCTAAAGGTTGCAAAACAAAGCAAAGAAATTAAGTTTTTTGATGTCAAAATTATGGGCGAAGTTAAGTATCCAGGAACTTATCGCGTTATGAAAGGAACCGAACTTGCATCTGTTTTAAACTACGCAGGCGGATATACAGAAAACGCAGTTAGAGACTTAGCCGAGCAAACTAAAATTGATAGAAACCGTACTTTTTTAGTTAAAACCGACACAAAAGGTAAAATTACTAAAACTTATAACTTAAACACAGTAACTTATAGACAACTGATTGAAATTCCAAAAATCACAGAAGAAATCGCGACTAACATCTTAGTTAAACAAAGAACTACTCAATTTAAATCAGTCGGGGAACTACTTGAAATAAAAGGTATCGGTCCCAAAACCTTTGAACAAATCAAACCTTACTTTTTTGCAGATTAAAAATAAGCTTTACTTAATTTTCCCACTTACCGCAATTTTTTTAGTAGCACTAAAATTCCCACTTTTTATACTGATTTTGCTTCCCTATATTTACTTTGCAAGAAAAATAATTTCGTATAAATTAGTATTTTTTGTGCTTTTATTTTTTGGACTGGTTTATTTACTGAATCACTTACTTTTTAGTTTTCCGTATCTTGGTAATTACTACTATTGTTTTCAAAAATCGGGAGACACTGCTTACTTAACAAATGGCTTTACTCGACTTGCTGTGTACGCTGAGGCAGACCTTCAGGTTGGTGATTTTATTAAAATAGACTCGCGTTTTTACTTTGCAAGAGAATTGGATTTTAATCAGTTTTCTAAACAAATTGCAGGACATTACTACATTAGACACAGCGCACCTTCGTTTAGTTTAAAATATTTTTATTACTCGTATTATTTGACTAAATATTTAACCCTATTTCCTAAAAACATCAAAACTTGGCTCTCAACGTTTTTGCTGGCAGAACATACCGCTGACCTAGATACACGCAGACTAATTTCGGGATACGGTCTTACTTCAGTAATTTCTGCAAGTGGTCTTTTTACCACGTTTTTAATTACCTTAATTAAAAAAGTCTTGAGTTATTTTTCAGTAAGTGAAAAAAAGCAGTTAATTTTCTTAACTGTTTTTTTATTTTGGTTGCACTTTTCTAACCCCAAACCCAGTAGTTTTAAGTTTGCCATTATTTACTTAATTTATTTAACTGCAAACTTAAAAAAAATTAAAATCAGTAAAATTAACGCACTTTCTTTAACTGGACTAACTGCATTTGTTTTAAATCCATTTTCAGTATTTAACTACGGATTTGTTTTAACTTATTTAATTTCGTTTTTTTCAATTTTAAACAAAGTAAATTTCAAATGGCAAAGTGGCTATTTTAAGGCAAAAATCAAATCAAGTATTTATTTTTACTTAATAATTTTTCCGCTGAGCGTAAACTTTGGTGGCAAACTTAATTTAGTTACCTTGTTTTTAAGTAGTTTTATTTTACAGTTTTTAACTTATTTTTATTTTCCTTTAATTCTAAGTTTGCTTATTTTTTATCCTCTAGCATACGCTTTAGAATATCCTTATCGGGCAATTTTAACAATATTTAAGCGATCAAAAATGAACTTTTTAGAGTTGAGTTTTCCTGAGTTTTCGCCTTACTTACTTGTGCTTTATTATCTGTTTTTAATTTTCTTAATTTTTAGAAAAACTACTTATGTTTATCTAAAAAAATACATATTTCTTTTAGCGCTAGTTTTATTTAAAACAAGACTTTTACTCACATCTTTACCCTATTTAAAAACTGTTAAAGAAAGCAATATGACAGGAATGATTTTAATTTCAAATGCGAAAGTCACACTCATCAATCCGGCAAGCAAAACCCTTAGTACATTTAAGAAACTTGGATTTTTATTTGAGCCAGAAGTAATTTACACAGACTTATTTTATTTTGATAAAGAGCTATTTGCTTTAAATGAAATTAAACCAACTAAATTCTACTTCACGAAACTACCTAAAACTGTGCAAGACAACTACTATTTCTTGCCAAATAATTTTCAAATCGGTAAATTTGAGTTAAACTTACTGCACACAACTAAAACTTATGAACACACTAGCAACCGAGGTCCAGTTTTAGAACTAAAACACCAAAAAGTTTCGTTAGTTTTTCTAAACTCAACAACTCACTCAAAACTTAACTTATTTTTATCCGAACACAAAGACTTAAAACCCACTCATATTTTTGCAAGACAAAATAGTGCTGCGACTGAACCTTATTTTCAAAACAAGTTACGCTATGTTAAAAATATAGCAACCACTAAAACTGTAGACACCTATTTTTTAACTAAAAACTCAGTATTTAGATACAGCGAGCGATACATGTTTTTACAAAAACTCTAAAACTATAACTTTACTAATAAATCTACCAAAAAAGCAAAAAACAACCTGATTTTTGGCTAAAAATGTTATAATGAAGCCGTTAAATTAAGGAGAAAAATATGAAAAAAGTCTTTTCAACTACGATCGGTGGTCGTAGCCTAAGAGTAGAGATTGGCGAAGTTGCCAAACAAGCGCAAGCCTCTGCTTTAGTTTATTATGGAGATACTTGTGTGCTTTCTACAGTTTGTTCAAAAGCAAATGAAAACCCACTACAAGATTTCTTTCCATTGATGGTAATTTACCAAGAAAAAAAATACGCTGGCGGTAAAATCCCTGGCAATTTTATGCGAAGAGAAGGCAAAGGTTCGGAATACGAAACTTTGATGTCTAGACTAATTGACAGACCTATTCGCCCACTTTTTAAAGAAGGATATAAAGACGAAGTGCAAGTTGTCAACACTGTAATGTCTTTTGACGAAGCTTGCTCAGCACCGCTTACCGCAATGATTGGCTCATCTATTGCTTTGTCTGTGTCTTCACTACCTTTTGAAGGGCCAATTGCTGGTGTAACTGTTGGTATGATTGACGGTCAGTTTGTAATCAATCCATTTATTGCTGATTTAGAAAAATCTAGTTTAAACTTAACAGTTGCTGGTACTAAAGACGCCATTAACATGGTAGAAGCCGGAGCAAATGAGTTAAGCGAAGAGACTATGGTTGAAGCAATTTTATTTGCGCACGCTGAAATTAAGAAAATTTGCGCATTCATTTCTTCAATTCAAGCCGAAATTGGCGAGGCTAAAAAACCAGTTGAAATTACTGTATATAACCCTAAATTAGTTGGCGAACTTGAAAAAAACTACGCTAAAAAAATTAAAACCGCGCTACTGGTTTTTGACAAACAAGAACGTGACTTAGCGCTAGAGACTTTAAGAGCAGAAGTAATTGAACTTTACTCAAAACAATACGATAGCCTAAATCTAGATGAAGACACTCGTAAACTTTATGACAACGAAGTGTTTTTAGCATACGAAAACTTAGTTAAAATTGAGTTTAGAAAACTTATTACTGTTGACAAAATCCGTCCTGACTCAAGAAAAGTCAAAGAAATTCGCCCTCTTTCTTCAAGACTAGACATTTTGCCAAGAGCCCACGGCTCAGCACTATTTACTCGTGGTCAAACTCAGGCCTTGGCGGTTCTAACTTTAGGTGGCGAAAAAGACAAACAAATTATTGATGACCTTGGATTTGAAGAAGACAAGAGATTCACACTACACTATAACTTCCCACCTTACTCAGTTGGTGAAACTGGCAGATACGGAGCACCTGGACGCCGAGAAATCGGACATGGTACTTTAGCGCGCCGTGCAATTCTTCCAATGCTTCCATCTGAAGAAGAATTTCCATACACTATTCGTTTAGTTTCAGAAATTTTGGAATCTAACGGTTCGTCTTCAATGGCAACAGTTTGTGGCTCAACCTTGGCCTTAATGGCAGGTGGTGTACCTTTAAAGGCACCCGTTGCTGGTATTGCAATGGGTCTAATTAAAGAAGGTAAAAACTACACAATTTTAACTGACATTCAAGGCATGGAAGACCACCTTGGCGACATGGACTTCAAAGTTGCTGGAACTAAAGCCGGTATCACTGCTTTACAAATGGACATTAAAATTGACGGAATTGACAAAGCCATTTTAACCGAGGCTTTAGCCGACGCTAAAGAAGCACGTTTTGCTTTACTTGCCCACATGCAAACAACAATTGCAGAGCCAAGAAAAGAAGTTGCAGACTGCGCACCACATGTCAAAGTTCTTACCATCAA
>CAUUFL010000020.1:0-7443 GCA_963544545.1 uncultured Acholeplasmataceae bacterium | reverse complement strand
GGCAAAGTTGGCAATAAAGTCAGCAGGTGCCTTAAATGCTACACAGTGAAAGAAATCAGCCTGGTCTTTAGCAAAGCGAGAAACCGCTAGACTAAAGGTGGTGAAGGTTGAACCTTCTCTAGTTTTTCTGGCAACTGGGTCTTGAGCCAAGCGGCCTGTTACCGCGATTCTATTCATTATTCTTCTTCCTTAACGGTGATATCGCGAATAATGTTTTCATTAATTCTAATCAAGCGGTTAAACTCTTTGATGCCTTCTGGAGTAGTTGACACTTTAAGTTGAACATAATAGCCTGATTTAAAACCTTGAATTTCATATTGAAGTTCTATAATGCCAAGTTCTTTTAACTCAAGTAATTCAGAATTATATTGAGTGAAAACAGCATTTAAAGAATTAATAACTTCCTTGATTTTATCGCTATCAAGGGTAGGTTTAATAATATACATCGCAAAATATGTACTGTTCATATATTCCTCCTTATGGTTTAAACAGCCGACTATTTAGGCCGGCAAGGTGTATTGCAACAAAAAAATTATACCACATATTGGTGTTTTGAAAGGTTTTAAAACAGAATTGTGCCTTGAAAATAATTGTGAATTTTTAGGAAATTTTTTATTTTTCCGATATATTCTTAAAAATTTATAGAAGTAAAATTCGCATAATTTGAACCTAATTTAGAATGGAATAATCTTTTATATGGTGTTAACGATCATATAATTATTGCGAGATTTTAGAATTAAAATATAAAAATTACTGTTTTATTATTTATATGTGTGCTTTACTTTTTCAACGACTCGCCCAATTATTTCTTTTGGTAAAAATGCCTCCATATTAACATTGTTTTTGATTAATTCTTTAATGTTTTTAGAAGAAATAAATAGGAATTTGTTTTCAGAAATTAGGTATATTGTGTCGATTTTTGGGGCTAGTATACGGTTAAAATTAAAGAGATTTTTTTCATACTGCAAATCTGCTGTGTTTCTAATGCCGCGTGCAAGTAGTGTAATGTTGTGTTGTTCCAGAAACTCAATAGTTAGTCCTAAGTGTGTGTAGACTTCAACATTTGTAAGGCTAGAACAGACCTTCTTTGTAAGTTCAGTGCGCTCATTTTGTGAAAATAAATAAGTTTTTTCTGAGTTTGTTGAAACTAAAACTATCACTTTTTCAAACTGATAAGACAATCTTTTAATGAGTTCTAAGTGACCAATAGTTATTGGATCAAACGAACCTGGTAAACATACAGTATGTGTTATATAGTTATTTTTATTCATCTTCATCAATTCCTTGTTTAATTAATAAATTATTTTTTGTAACGTCTAAAATAGAGTTGGCACGCAGTATTTTGTCGTCCCACATACGAATCACGTGGTCAAGATTTATTTTTTGTAATTTTTGTATATAGTTAGATATTTTATAAATATCTGTATTAGTATCATGGATTATGTGGTTGCTTTTTTTGACGATATCATTAAAAAGAACTAAACTCTTTGAACCAAATTTAGAATTTATCATATTTTTGTAGCCAATATATATGTATTGTTCGTGTTCCTTTAACATATTATTTAGACTTGAGTATACATATTTATCATTAATAGAATAAGCAAAATATGGTGTAATTTTACCATCAATAGGATTCACATATAAATGGGTAAAATATCCGATGTCAATAATAGAACCGTGTATACGCCCTATTCCACCCCAGCTTATAACATGTCGGGAAATTTCTTCAATGTATGTATTGTATTTTAAAAAAATCTTTTTAGTAGAAGTAACATAAAATTCTATATTCTGATAATAATAATTAAGGTCTTGAATATCTGCTTTTTTAACTGCTCCGCCATTTAAAATTAGAAATTTACTGTGATAATTTAACGCAAAAAACATGTAGTATTGGTTTTTTTGACCATGTAAAGTTCAGGATATTCTCTTTTTAATTTTGAAAAAAAGAAAAGGTGTTGTAAATTAGAAAAAATATGATTATTCTTTCCTGATAAAAATGTCAAGTACATTTCGTATTGGTCTTTAGTTATTTCGTGAATTCCGTCACCGTATTCAGAAAAACAATCCAATATTTGTTCGTTGAGATCAAAATATTTTAATTTGATGCGCTGAGACCAAAAACTAGCTTTCTTAAGAAACCAGAGACGCGATGAAGAATTACCAACTTGGTTATCTGAATATATAATCCATTTCCCGTTAGTGTATGATCGATTTCTGTGAGTGTGCCCATTAACATATATAAACCCATCGACTAAATCATTAGTGTTGTTATACCAACATTCAACCGGCATATGAGTAAGCACAATAACTTTTTTGTTATTTAGGGCTTTGGCTACTTTTTTGTAAAGGAAATAAAACTCGCTTGTGAGTTTTATTTCCTCATCTCTATCAATATAAGATTTTTTGCCATAAATCTTGTTATTTGCGTTAAATTGCAAATTTTTTCCAGAAAAACCAATGCCGCCAAATATTGCCAAATAAGTGTTTTTGGCTTTCTCCTTTAATTTGATTACTGTAATACTTTTAAGTTCTTTAAAAGAAATTTCCGAAATTCCAGAAGGTGTAAATAAATATAAGTTATTGTGGACCAAGAACTGATTTTTATTTAAATTCTGCTTGTATATTTTAACTATTTCTTCAATAGATTCATTTGAAAAAGCAAAAAGTTCGTGATTACCGAGGGTGACAAATATCGGTGACCAGTTTTTTAATTGGCCAAAAAATAATTTAAAAAGTTTTGGGTCATTAGCAGTATCACCTGCAATTAATGTAATGTTTCGTTGTCTTTCAAATTTATATTTGATTTTGTTGATTACTTTTATTTTATTGAAAGGGTTTTTACAACTATTTTCAAGGTGCATATCTGAAATGTATGAAACTCTAAGTGAAAATGCATTTCCTATTTTAACTGTAAGTTTAGATTTTTCTATATTATTTGATACGATACTATTGTTCAAAGTTAAAAGTTTGTCCATACGCACCTATACACAATTAAAGTAGGGTTTTAGAAATTTTATTTTTACTGGCAGGGGTAGTAGGATTCGAACCCACACCAAGGGTTTTGGAGACCCGCATGCTACCGTTGACACCATACCCCTATAAGTATTTCCAGGCTGAACCTGGAAATATTTAAATTACGATTGATACTTATTTAGAATCTGGTAAACTTTCGTCTTTTTGCTCTGGTTCTGAGTTTTCAGAAACAGTTTCTTCGCCTGCATTTACGCTAGACTCATTGTATTCCGCCTCTTGAGCAGCTGGTTGTTTTGTAAATTGATGTTTTGATTTTCTGTCTTTAAGAATTTCAACGATAAACTTATGGAATACAATTAGATAAATAACACCAAGACCAACTAGTGAAGTCAACACTGATTGCCAAATTATTTTTCCATTATATTGGTTTAAATTATATTGTTTAAACTCAGCAAAAGTTTTGTTTTCTTTGTATTTATTGATGCTTTCAACAGCATTGGCTTTTGTGTGAATTACTTCTTGGTTGCCTTCTAGTTTAAGGCCAGTTTTAGCAAATTCAACTACAGTTTTTTTATGCCCATACTCAGCGATTTTGCTGTCTTTGATTTTGGCGTTAATAGTTTGAATAAACAGTCTTTCAATTTCAAATGGTTTCTCTTTATCTGCGGTTTCGACAATAGTTGGGTATTGCGGAAATAAGTTTACACCTGTATTGTCGCTGGTTGGTTTACCTGCTTCTTTTGAGTTTGAGTTAAAAACAATGTCTAATTTAAATAAAACTTTTGAGTTAGTGATATAAGAAGGTATTTCTGTGTAATCTTGTTGTGAAGGGTCAACTAAATCAGTTTTGCCGTATTTTCCACTTTCTATAAATAAAAGAAAACCAAGCGCGTTAGTTTTGCGATTTTGAACAGCAAAAAACATTAGTTCCAGATCTTTAACTTCATTGCCTGCTTTTTCTGGGAATTTAGCAGTAAAGTAAGCCTGAGGTTGGATATTGAAGTTATGAAAAGCAGCGTAAGAACGCAGAAACTCACTTCTGGTGTGTTCTTTATTTTTAGCCTCTGCACCTAAATAAGTTTTATAAGTAGCAGCTGGTGATAATTGATTAGTTGTGTCTTTGAAAAAAGAAGTTCTACGGTCTTTAAGTCCAGTGATAATAATTGAATATAAAATAAATGCAAGAAATGCAAGTAAAATTACTAGGAAAAATATCCTTTGAATACCAAATTTTTTAGTTTCATTTTTTGACATTGTTCACCTCGTTAACAGTTATTATTATATAACATCTAGTTTAAATTAAGCGCTATATAAAATATTTGGATATTTTTTTCCAAAAGCATATAATAATAAAGATGTGGCGGTTGTGGCGAAGTGGTAACGCGACGGATTGTGGCTCCGATATGCGTGGGTTCGATTCCCATCAGCCGCCCCATTTTAAATAAGTTTAAGACACCCTTTTAAGTTAGTAAAGCTAATTTAAAAGGGTTTTAATTTTGTCCAAAACATTTGCTTCAACAAAATCAAAACGTGGTTTACACACTTTTTTGGGTAAAAGTGTGATTTTTTACACATAATTACCCAAAAAAGTGTGATTTTTATTGTAAGCCTTAAATTCTAGAAAATTGTATCGTGTGCGCTACATTTTGTCAAAATAGGTAAATTTGTAGCGTATTAACTACATTTTTCCAAAAAAAGTGGATATGTATTGTGCGTACTACATTTTTGTGCATTCACTAATTTACACGATTCCGTATAAAAACCAAAAAGTTATATTTTTTAAGATGTGTCTAGAATTTCAACTTTCTGCCATGATAAACTTAGATTGTGAATACCAAACAAAGCAGAGCTAATTTGTTGCTTTTGTTTTTTTAAATAAAATTAAAACTGACTTAATTTTATTTAAATTAAAGGAGAACTAAAATGAACAGAAAAATCACATTCTTGTTTCTAGGCATTTTGAATCTAGTACTCGCATTTACTTTGGGTTCTTGTACAAATCCATTTAAAGAACCTGGTAAAGTGGAAGTTACAGATATGCTGGGAACTAAAATTTACGTTAAGAAAAATCCGAGTAAGGTAGCCTGTATTTCTAGAACCACCTATGACTTACTTGTAGCCTATGGACTTGGCGACAAAATAGATGGCGCTTATAAAGGAACTCTTAACAACAAATGGTTAAAACACATTTATCCAAACTCAAAAAATCACTATGTTTATGGCTACAAAAATAGTTTTGAACTTTTTTTAGAACGCAAAGTTGATTTAGTGTTTGCAAAATCAGATGGCTTAAATGAAAAAAGTATCATAGTTATGTAGCTTTTTTGTATTTTTTCTGGCTTGTTTAATAATTCTTACAGTATACGTTACTACTCCTTATGTGAAACATTTTATTACTTTTGTTTCACATAAATTACACACTAAAAGACCTAGCGTGCAAAAATAAAAACCCCGTAAAACGGGGTTTAAATACATTTGGTGACCGCTACGGGATTCGAACCCGTGGATGTATGCGTGAGGGGCATATGAGTTAACCATTTCTCCAAGCGGCCATTAAAAACAGGTTTTTACCTGCTTTTAATTATATCAAAAACCTGAGAAATTCTTTGTTTAAGTCTTGCAGGTCCCATGATTTTTTGAATTAAATAAAAGTTCGGAGTAGATTTTTTTAAGGCTAAAGCAACTCTTAAAACTTCGGCAACATCTGCAATCATACCGATGTAGTTTTCAGGGTTTGCTTTATATTCTTTTTTGTTAGCAGCGTATTTTAGTTTTGAAAATAGTGCTTTAAATGCCTCAAACCATTCAGTTTCAGATGCAAGGTTAACAATATCTGCGTTAGCCTCATATTGTTTTAAAATTTCTAAAACTTGAGCGTCGGTAAGTTTCTCTGAAAACACTAAGTCTTTAGTTAAGTTAGCACAGTAAATAGTGTCGTCCATAAATCCAATTAAAGGCATAATTTCTGAAAAACTTGCGTAGTCTTTACGAGGTTTTTCAGTTTCTCTTTCAATTGAAATAATTTGTTTGAAGTATTTAGGGTCTTTAGAAATAAAGCCGTAAAGCTCTTTTGAATATACTTCAGACCAAGCCAAAGATTCTTCGTAAAACTGCTTAGTTGAAAGGTTTCCAAGGTATTCTTTTGCGAAGTATTTGACTTTTTCAATGTCAAAAAGTGCTCCGTCTAAACTAATTTTTTCAAATGATAAGTTGAAGTCAAAAATAGATTTATCTGGGTTTTGAATTCGCCACTCTTCAAAATTAGAGTTAGCAATTGTTAGCAAATATTCAAGGAAAGCAAGTGGTGGATATCCTCGCTCAAGAAAGTAAGAAACTGCGGCCTCTGGGTCTTTTCGTTTAGAAAGCTTACGACGTTGGCCACTTTCGTCTACTTTCATAATCACGGGCAAATGTGCGTAGTCTGGACGGCTGAAAGCAAGTGTATCAAAAAGTTGCAAGTGAATAGGTAGACTGCTTAGCCACTCTTCACCTCTAGTAATAGTAGTGGTGTGCATAAAGTGGTCATCTACTAAATGCGCAAAATGGTAAGTTGGCAGACCATCGTTTTTCATAATAACGATGTCTTGTATGTTTTCAGGAATTTCTAAGTCGCCGCGAATTAAATCGCGAACGATAACCTTTTTATTTGCGTCACCAGGCGATTTAAAACGAATAACAAAGTCAGCACCTGCCTTGATTTTGGCAATTGCTTCTTTGTCTGTAAGAAAACGGTCTCGGGCAAACTCACCGTAATAACCAGGATTTTGTTTGTTTTTCTCTTGGACTTTTCTTAAATCATTTAACTCACTTTGTGTCATAAAGCAAGGATAGGCTAAGTCTTTTTTAATCATTTCAGCAATTACTGAATCGTAAATTATTTTTCGCTTTGACTGAATATAAGGTGCGTATTCACCTGACTTTAAAAAAGATTCATCTGGTTCAATACCAAAATCTTTAAGTTCTTTTAAAACTTGTTCACCAGTTCCAGCAATTTCTCTTTTGGTGTCAGTGTCTTCTAGTCTAACGTAAAAAACACCATCAGTTTGCTTAGCAAATCGCCAAGAAATTAGCGATGCAAATAAACTACCTGTGTGCAAAAAACCAGTTGGAGATGGAGCGAAGCGAGTAACCAATGCACCTGGTTTTAAATTTCTTTTGGGAAACATTTTTTCAAGTTCAGCAATTGTGTACAATTTTTCGTCTTTAAATATTAACTTAACTAATTCTAATTTTTCCTGCATATTAAGTCTCCTTGCTAATTTATCAATATATTAAAAAAGAGGTATAAACCTCTTTTTTAAACTAAATTAACTTATCTAGATGCGCGTCTTGCTTTTTGACGGTTTGCACGTAGACGTGCTTTACGTTCTTCAGATGGTTTAACGTAAAATTCTTTTTTTCTAGCATCAGCGATAATTCCTGCTTTGGCAACATCGCGTTTGAAACGGCGTAGTGCGTCTTCAAGAGTTT
>CAUUFL010000019.1:0-7443 GCA_963544545.1 uncultured Acholeplasmataceae bacterium | reverse complement strand
CTACCAGGGTATCTAATCCTGTTTGCTCCCCACGCTTTCGTGCCTCAGCGTCAGTGAAGACCCAGCAAGCCGCCTTCGCCTCTGGTGTTCTGCCATATATTTACGCATTTTACCGCTACACATGGAATTCCACTTGCCTCTATCTTACTCTAGTGTGCCAGTTTTCAAAGCGATATAGGGTTGAGCCCTACGATTAAACCTTGAACTTAACACACCGCCTACGCACCCTTTACGCCCAATTATTCCGGATAACGCTCGTCCCCTATGTATTACCGCGGCTGCTGGCACATAGTTAGCCGGGACTTATTCATTAAATAACGTCACTTATAAATCATTGCCTATTTATATCATTCTTCTTTAATAAAAGAGTTTTACATACCGAAGTATTTCATCACTCACGCGGTATCGCTCGGTCAGGGTTTCCCCCATTGCCGAAGATTCTCTACTGCTGCCTCCCGTAGGAGTCTGGGCCGTTTCTCAGTCCCAATGTGGCTGTTCAACCTCTCAGTCCAGCTACGCATCATCGTCTTGGTAAGCCGTTACCTTACCAACTAACTAATGCGCCGCAGGCCCCTCTTCAAGCAGACCTAACGGTCCTTTAAATGTTTTTAGATGCCTAAAAACATCATTATTCGGTATTAGCACAAGTTTCCTTGTGTTATCCCCAACTTGTAGGCAGGTTACCTACGTGTTACTCACCCGTTCGCCACTAGATAGTTACCTATCTCGTTCGACTTGCATGTATTAGACGTACCGCCAGCGTTAATCCTGAGCCAGGATCAAACTCTCCATTGATTGTTAAGAGTTTAAATTGACTCTAATTAGTTTTATTCTTGTAAAAGAATTGGTGTATATCATTTTCATATTTAGTTTTCAAAGATTTGTTGCCTTTTGGCACACTTAAACAATTATATATTAAATAAAAAAATATTTCAACAAGTAATTGCAAAATATTTTTTTAAAAACAATATATAAAAGATGGTGGGCAGGGACGGATTCGAACCGCCGAAACCGGAGGTAACAGATTTACAGTCTGCCGCGTTTAGCCACTTCGCTACCTGCCCAAACACTTGATAAAGTATATAATAAGTGGTTTAAAAATGCAAATAAATTAAAATTGATTTTATTTTGTGTGTTGGCTCTAGTTCCAAGTAAGCTAAAAAAGCTAGGTAGTTAGAAACAGTATTGTTTATAATTTTTAACACAAGTGTTGAAAGTATAGGTTTAAACATTGGAAAAAATCACAAAGATTATTAAAATTAACAAGGTAGAGAAACACCGCACTAAGGACTTTTATTTTGTCTTTGGTGTTTGTGATGGGGTTTCTGAAAAATATTTATTGAACTCCAAGAAATACATTAGGTACGGAGAAATACAGTTAGACGAAAATTACACTGTGGTAGTCTCTGGTGTTGCTTATGCGAATAAAAGTCAAATTATTCAGAGTTTTAAAAAGATAGGCATAAATGTTGAAGACCAGAGAAAAGAAAAAAGTGTTGTTTTTGAAATTTCTAAGAAGAAGGTTTTTGTTCAAGAGTTGGAATTATTTTTAAGACAGAAAAGTAATTTATCTAGTCTGCAAATTAAAGAAATTTGCGCGTGGGTTTATTCAAACCATACGCTGTTTAAAGAAAATCCTTATTTACTTATGAAATTAAATATAGATTTGAGTTTTTTAGATATTGACAGAATTGCTAAGTTTATGGGTTTTTTGAGCAACTCTAATATCAGAGTTAAGGCTTGTCTGGATTTTTGTTTTAAAAATGGAGTTGGCGGTTGTGCTGCGATCTCTAGACGCGAGTTGTTTAGAGTGTGCTTTGATTTGCTTAAAACAGTTTACATTAAATTTCAAGATGTTTTGCAAATCCAGACTGTTTTAGCTGAATTGTTAAAATCAGGGGAAGTTAAAGAATTAAAGATAAAAGGAGGGGGTGAGTTTTTCATCCATTCTTGGTATTCTCGCCAAACTGAGTTGCTAGTAAAAGAGTTAAAAAGAAGAAATAAGGAAGTGAGTAAGTTTGTCCAAAATGTTGTGGTTGATAGTGCAGACTGTGATTTTCAAAAGTGTTTAGACAACGTGTTGAATCACAAAATAAGCTTTATCACAGGACCTGCTGGCAGTGGCAAGTCTCACATGTTAAAACTGCTTTATAAAACCTTTTCACAAATGTTAAATAATGAGAAATATAGTGAAAAAGTTGTGGTTTTAACGCCAACTGGTAAAGCCAGTGCTAGACTTAACTCAGACTTAAAAGTCTTTTCAAGTACAGTCCACTCAACGCTTGGCTGGTGTGCAAAAAGTAGCGTAATTGATCTAAATAACTACTATAGTTTTTCTTTTAACTACAAAGATAAGTTTAAAAATACTAAGGTTGTTTTAGTAGATGAAAGCAGTATGTTAGAAGATGCATTAGTTTGGATTATGCTAAATAGTTTTCCTAAAAACTGTCATTTTGTTTTTATAGGAGACTCAAATCAACTAACTAGTATTTTGCCTGGTTCGTTTTTCAAAGATTGCGTTTCTTCAGGGATTTTCCCAATACATTGTCTTTGCAACAACCATAGACAAATCAACACTGATTTACCAAAGTTACTTAATCGCGTGTTGGCAGGTAATAGAGATTGTCTTAACCGCAAGTATGAATCAGTAGTTGTTAAGTATCTTTCGTATAAAGATTTTCTTTTAAAATTGAGTTTGCTGATTGGCAAACTAAAACAACAGACAAATAGTTTTTATGTAGATTTTCAAATTTTACTAGCGATTAAAAATCCAGAAAGAGGAGTAATTGAACTAAATAAGTTTATCCAAAATATTTTTATCAAAAATAAAGAAAACCCGGTTAGTAGTTTTGTTTATGATTTCTATGTTGGCGACAAGGTTATACAAGTTTTTAATAACAAAGAAACCAAAGTACTAAATGGAGAAATTGGAATTATAAGAAAAATTGTTGAAGATAAAGTTACAGTTGAATTTCAAAATGGGTTTGTTTGTGAGTACGCAAAAGAAAATATTTGTGAACTTGAACTTGCTTATGCTTTAACTGTACACAAAGCACAAGGTTCTGAGTTTAAATATGTTGTTTTTTATGCAGATAAACATTCTAGGAGAATGCTTAATAAGAATTTAGTCTACACTGCTTTTTCAAGAGCAAAAACTAAATTGTTTGTGTTTGGTGATATTGAAAAAATTGCCGACTCTGTCGGCAAAGAAAATACTGGTTTTAGTTATTTTAAATATTTACTTGAAAAAGAGGAGGACGAGTAGTTTAAATAAATATCTTCAAGGTCTCTAATTCTTTTTCTTGGTTTTCTTTTCGTCTAAGTTTTTCAACAATGCGTTTTAGTAAGTAAAGTCCTTTGATTGAGGTGTGTGTATTTAGTTCTTTTTTTAAGATTGACCTATATGCGTTAAAAACAGAGTAGGCATGCAGATAATTTGTTTTACCTGCTTTAAAAAGCAGGATTTCTTTGGCTATTTTCTTTTGTGCTCTTAACACAGTTGAGCGTCTAAGCTTGATTTTAAAAATTGGGCTGTTGTCAGACTTTCGTCTGTCAATAAAATAAGTGTAGCCAAGATAAGAAACTCCGTTCGCCATTGGTGACAGCCTAGTTTTTTGATTAAAACTCAAATGTAGTGTTTTAATAAACTCGTTTAGTCGCTTTAAATGAGACTTTAATTTATTTTTGGTTTCACCAAAAATCAGTAAATCATCCATATAGCGAACATAGTGTTTTACTCTCAAAGTTTGTTTAATGAAGTTGTCAAGTGGGGTTAATATTAGGTTTGCAAGAAGTTGTGAAACTTGATTGCCTAGTGGCAATCCTTTTTCACTTAGCGGGATATTGTCAGAAAGAAAAGAAGTAGGGTCAATTTTGGTTAGTTTCTTTTTTTCTCTAAATTCATTTTCTTGTTTAATTTGAATTTCTTTATTGTAAGAACCCAATATTGTTTTAATAATTTCAAAACTTTCGTGATGATCTTTTAGAATTTCCTTAGTTGCATTTAAAACTAAACTGTGTGCGATATTGTCGTAAAACTTTGCGATGTCTAGTTTTAAATAATATTTGTTTTTAAGTTCTTCGGGTGTGTGTTTTAAATAGTAGTTTTTAACGATGTTTCTAGCGTAATCTGTACCTTTACCAATAATGCATGCACAGGCTGCTGGATTTAGTTTATCTGCAATTAGCCGATAAACTAAATTAGTGCAAAGCGTCATTTGCACAACACGGTCATCAAAAGTCGGCGCAGATATCATTCTGAACTTAGGGTCATAAATGTAAAAAATTTTGTAGTTAAGCATTTCGTATTTACCACTCAATACTTTCTTGTGAATTTCCATGATGAAATCAGATATTTTAAAAATGCAGTCAGCAACTGGTTTTTTGCCTTGCTTACCACGAAGGCAAGCAAGTGTTGCTTTATACAAATTAGGCACTGAAAATATTTCGCCAAAAGAAATTAACGTGTTTTGGGTTTTCTGTTTTAGAGCTTGGTCTTTTTTGGTTAGTTTAGCCATTTTTCACCTCTCTACCATGGTTACTTTTAAACAAAATAAAGGCTGCTTGATAAAAACAGCCTTTATTTTGTTTGTAATTTAAGTTTTTTAAAAATTGTTTGAAGGTAAAAAACTTAGAGAAAAAACCAACTAAAGCAACACAACACAGGTTTAAACTAAAGTTAGTTTAGCAGTGTATTGTAGTTTTCATTCGCTTTATTTAACAGCATATGCTGTGGCTCTGGATTAAGCTTTTAGGTTTTTAAAAAGCTTTAGTAAATGCAAGATAAGGATTTCCTTAAGTTTGCTTTATGTAAGTCTTTGGAACTACATCTTAAATAAAATTTTTTTGAAAAGGAAAGATAAGCTTTTGTGTAAAAAGTTTTATGTGAGAAAGCCACGCAGTGGGAAAATCTCTAAAATGAAAATAAAAGAGAGGACCTACGGCAAGCAATCAAGAGACTACCTAATGCAAACTACTACACCGAAAACGTTGTTGACGTTGTTGTTGTTCAGGTTGCCGTTGGAGTTGATGTTGCGCGCGTTCGGGTTAGAGTTAGGATACTGCGTACCAAGCCACCAGTTCTGATGGTTGCCACTGTTGTAATAAGGCATTGACTTTCTTAACACATCCGAGCCATTTTTTGCTTATATTTTTGAAATATATTTAAGGTATCTGTCGTGGTCAGAAATTATCCAACCTTTAAGCGAGTTTAGAGTTTTTAAATGTATGGTTGAAAGTACTGAAAACTCATGTGGACTAAGGGCGTTTTCTTCTAAGTAAATTCCAAAAGTTACAGCTTGTACCATTAGAATTCCCAAAGCGTTTTCTTGATAACTACGTCTTTTCTTAGGTCTTGAATACAGATTCACGGTATTTGCAAGAGTTATTTGTTTAATTAAAAGAAGCAGTTCGCGGCGTGTCTCTGCAAGCAGTGAACTTCTGGTATTTTTGTCTTTTTTGTGATAATACATTTTAAACTGTCTAAACAGTTGTTTTGCATTTTCCAAAACTTCTAGTTTTGGGTTTGAAAACTCAAATAGCGCCAATACTTCTTCGTGAGTTTGGACAGGAAACTCTTCGTTTGGTGAGCTGTCACTGTCTAATACGTTTTTGTATGTTTCTTGAAATAATTCTTGAGAGGTTTTAGGGTTTTTAGTGTTGTTATTGTCTTGATACATATTTTTTATACTTTCTTTGCTTGTTTTGCCTTTGGTGTAAAAGAAAACTCAGACTTAAGTATGTAGGCAAAACAAGGGAGTTCTGTGTTTTTAAGAGTAGCAACTTCGTATAGTCTTTTGTCTATGTGTTCCATTACGAAGTAATTACCTGCTGAAAACATTTTTGTGTGTTTAAGTGCTTCCCAGGTTTCAAAAATTGAAAAGAACTTACCAGTTCTCTTAATTTCATTGATTTCGTTGAAGGTCAATGAAATCAATGGCAAGAAATTTTTAAAATTGGTTTGAGAAATGGTTTTGCTAAATATCGGCATAAATTGTTGAAAAAACATTTGCTGTTCTTGTTTTTGTCTAAAAATTGTTTCAATTTTTGTGTCTTTGATTTGTAAAGCCTCTAATTTAGCGGTATTAAAGTTTTTTGGAGTGTAAATGACGATTCCACTTTCTTTGTTGAGGTCAAGGATACTTTTTTCAAAATCAGTAGCGAGTAACTTAAAGTTTTGAAAAGTAAGCGATAGTTTAATGAGTTTTTGTTTAATTGAGTTGATTTGATTTGTATCTGAAAGAAACGCGGAGTATAGATTGACAATCGCCAGGTCATAGCCAAGAATAGGAACTAACAAAATGTATTCATTCATCTTGCCTTTAATTGGAGAAGGCACAATGAAAGGCATTGCAAATACAGGCATTAAACGGTCTGGCTCTCTATTAAATAGAGAGTAAATTAGCGGAGTTATTGCGGGGATTGTGCTGATTTGAATATTTTTGTGAACAAACTTACCAATATGACTAAGTTCATACTTAGTAAGGGCATATAAATTAGTTGGAGAAACTGCCAAAGGTTCAAAAATCAGCGCTGACACTATCGCTCTTAGGTTGCGCTCAAGTCTATAAATTGTGCCATCGTAGCCCTTGTAGTCAAAGGAATTAAAGTTTAGCGCTTTATGATTTGCATAAATTAGGCGTTCGCCTAAAAACTTCGCGCGTCTGGTGTTGTGGTAGTCAAAAGAAATGTTTGCATTAATTTCATTTATTTCCTTATCGATTGGTTGGGCTGAATTTTCCGATTTAATAATTTCCGTTAACTCATTGGCCAAGTCAAATTCGTCTTTATCTTGATTTAATTTACTTCTGTTCATTTTTCTCCTTCTTTTTTTAAAAAAGTTATCCACATTTTAAAATTCGACTTCACTGCGCTTCACAACAGCGAAGCGCAGTGAAGTACCCCTAACTAGAGTTTACTCAAATTGAAAGCGAGTGATCCAAAAATCGGAAGATGGCTTTTTGAAAACCTTTCAGGTTTTCAAAAAGCTGATTGCACAAATTATCGGATTGTTTTATGTGAGAAAGCCACGCAGTGGGAAAATCTCTAAAATGAAAATAAAAGAGAGGACCTACGGCAAGCAATCAAGAGACTACCTAATGCAAACTACTACACCGAAAACGTTGTTGACGTTGTTGTTGTTCAGGTTGCCGTTGGAGTTGATGTTGCGCGCGTTCGGGTTAGAGTTAGGATACTGCGTACCAAGCCACCAGTTCTGATGGTTGCCACTGTTGTAATAAGGCATTAAATTACCAGATTCTCCAAAAGAGCTCAAATCAGCACCGCGATATTTAGAAATATAAATAGAATAATTGTTTAAAACAGCCTTCGCGTAATCAGTAGATTCTTTTTTTAACTGAGAATATAAAGCAGCATCTAAAGCAGGTTTGACGCTAAAATCACCAGTATCATAAGTTGGCATATAAACTTCTCCGCCAAGTACTT
>CAUUFL010000018.1:0-7480 GCA_963544545.1 uncultured Acholeplasmataceae bacterium | reverse complement strand
GGAGTCTGCAATTCCTTGGCCAACCAAACCAGCGCCAAAAACAGAAAGTTGGTTACTAGATTCAGTAAAAGAAACTAGGTGATTAAAGAAGTTTCTCGCGAGTATTGATTTTTTTTGATTGATAACAAAACGACGACGGTCATATGAATCTAAATCAAGTAAGTTTTCTTTTTTAAACTTAGCAACTTTGTCAGTGATTTTTTTGCGTTCTAAAAGTGCGGCTTCAATTTTTGCGTCAATTGCATCAATTTGACTGCGCAGTTTTTCAAGTTCTACAAAGTCTTGCAAATCGGTTTTAAAGTAAGAAATAAACTCAGGATATGATTTATAGATAGAAATGTATTTTGGTAAAGTAAACTGAGGTACTTTAGCCCAGTATCTAAAAATCAGTTCCAGCATTTGTGCACGGTGGTCAAAAAAATCAGAGCAGTGAACATGGAAAAAATCACACTCCTTCAAAACTGTAAATTCAAGCGTTCCATCTTTATAAAGGTGGTTTATTTTAAGTTGTTTCAAAATAGATATTAACAAAACAAGTCTATCGCTTTCTTTAAACGCTAAAGTTTCAATATTAACAAAGCGATATCTAGCGGGGTTAGTTAAACAAAGGGCAAATATAGAAAAAACAGTGTCAATTGAATTTTTAAAGTTGATTTCAGCAAAGTCAATTTTGCGCGGAGTTTTAGGAAGTGAAATAAAGTTGGCGTCAATAATAGGTGTGTAGCCAACAGTGTTAAGCTGCTCAAAAATTTCAAAACTGTATTTATTTTTGGCGTTAAGACCACTAAAACTGACTTTGTTTTTAAGTCCTTTAGTTAAAGTAAGCACAGTTAACAGGTGTGTATAATCTCGGCGGATTTTAATTTCTCTAGGAATTTTAAAGTCTTTCACACGTTCAAAATAATAGCAGCCTTTTTCGTCTTTTTTTAGTTCAAAACCAAACTCTTTTAACACATCTAGCGTTAACGTTACGAAATTTGGGTGATTCAAGTCAAAATCAGTTTTAATTTTGTTGCCGTTGTCAATCAAAGCGCAAGCTAAAAACACTCCAGATAAATACTGGCTTGAAATTTTTGAGTTTACTTCAATTACCTGATTTTCAACTACTCCTTTAGCCCAACATTTTTGGGTTTTTGCGTTCAGTTTAAAGTCAATTTGTGGAAAAATTTCTTTAAACTCAGTAAGCGGACGTGTAAAAAGAGTGTCTAGCCCAGTTAGTTTAACTTCGCCAAACTTAAAAAGAAGAAGTGGGAAAAGTAGTCTAAACAAAGTAGCAGATTCATTGCAGTCAATATAGTCTTCTATGTAGTTAAGTTGGGAAGCATTTTTAATTTCTATTTTGTCTCCGTTGATATCAAGATTTACGCCGAGTTCATTTAAGGCTTTGATAGCAACAAGTTCATCTATCGACAAAGAAGCGCCATAAAGTGTGGCTGGTTTTCCTAAAAAAGCCAAGACTAAAAGTTTTCTAATTGTGTCTGATTTAAAAGAAGGTGCGCTAAACACACCCTCTTTTAAATCAGAATAAAATTTAAGATTATCCTGCATTAGTTTAAATAAGCCTGAATGTCTGAAATTGAGACATTAACCAGTTCACCTTTGCCGATTTTTTTAACTTTAGTTAAAGTAATTTCGCTATTTTTAGTTTGTTTTTTGTCGTTAAATAAGTATTTAACTAAAATACTTCTTCTAATTTCTTCAAGTTTTTCGCGTTTATACAGTGGGAAGGATTTAATGGCCTTTAAAACTTTGTCAAAAACTGGTTTTTTAATTAAACCTTTTTCGTAAATTAACTCAGTTTCAAGTAGCATTCCGTAAAGCACAGCCTCACCGTGTGCGATATCTAGATTTAAACTAGACTCAATGGTGTGGCCAAGAGTATGCCCGAAGTTCAACATTTTACGACGATTTAAAGAATATGCGTCTTTTTCAACAATTGCTTTTTTGGCTAAAATTGAGCGTTTAATTATCTCTTCATTTAAAGCAAAGTTGTTTTTAATTAGTTTTTTAAGTAGAGTTTTATCGGCTATTAAGGCGATTTTAAGAACTTCTGCAACTCCTTGTTTGTATTCAAGTGCAGGTAGACTTTCCAGGTAAGTCGGATCAATTATAGTTTCATATGCAGGATAAACAGTACCAAGGTAGTTTTTAATGTTAAGGTAGTTGATACCAGTTTTTCCGCCAATTGCAGCGTCTACCATCGCAATTACTGAAGTTGGAACTAAAACATGGGCAACTCCTCTGTAAAGAGTTGATGCAATAAAAGAAGTTAAGTCACAAACCACACCACCACCGAAACCAATTAAAACATCGTTAGCTGTGAAGTTGTTTTGATCTAAATGCATCAAGACAGCAGAGACAGATTGTATATTTTTGTAAGCCTCACCTGGTTTTAAAACAATCCAGTGAACTTTCACAGAGATTTTTTTAGCAAACTCAGTGCGTGCGCTTGAATCAAAAACATTTTGGTCAGTCACTACAAAAACTCGCTTGTTAAAGGCTAAGTTATTGCAAATTTGGATATAGTCAACAACTCTGCCGATTGTTACGTTTCTTTTAAATACAGTAGTTTTATATGCCATTTTAAACACCTCTTTATTTATTTTTGATTTTGCTAAACTTAGCAATTTCAGTTAATTTTAACGCTTGAAAACCGTCAGATAAAGCCTTTTCAGGCTCTTTTGCACATTCTACTAAAGCGCCTGAAAACTCAAGCTTTTCAATATAGGGAAGGAACTTTTCAACATACTCAGTAGAGCCGATACTATGGCTAGGGTCAATAATCACCGGAATTTTAACTAAGTCTTTTAAAATAAACGCACCAGTTAAATCTAGTGTGTTTCTGGTTAAAGTTTCGTACGTGCGAATGCCTCTTTCGCAAAGTATGATTTGGTCATTTCCGTGTTTCAAAATATACTCGCTAGCCTGCAGAAACTCAAGCATGGTAGAGGAGTCTCCGCGTTTTAAAATAACCGGTTTATTGATTTTGCCAAGTGCTTTTAGAAGCTCAAAGTTTCGCATGTTTCGCATGCCAACTTGAATGATATCGCAGTACTCAACAAACTCATCTAAATGTGCTAGTGAAGGGATTTCTGAAACAGTAATTAGTCCGTATTTTTTACCGATTTTATGAAGTATTTCAAGTCCTTTTTTGCCAAGTCCTTGAAAAGAATTTGGTTCAGTTCTGAGTTTATAAGCACCTGCTCTCAAAAACTTAAAACCGTTTTCTTTAATGGTTTTAGCGATCTCTTCAAGTTGAGTATCTGACTCAATTGAACACGGTCCGAAAATGTATTCATACTCAGTAAATATGCGCTGGCCATTTACCATAATTTGGGGGTTAATTTGCGCAACTTTTAGGCTTTTAATTGCCGAAATAGTGCTCAAATATGCGTCTTTAAAAGTCATTTAACCTCCCTTAATTTGTGTCTTAAAATCACTTACATTATAGTTTATTTATGGTATTTTTTGTTGTTTTTTAAACTATATGCGCGGTATAGTTGCTCAAAAAACATTAGTCTAAAAAGCTCGTGCGGAAAAGTCATTTTAGAAAACGAAAGCAATTTATTGGCTCTTTGTTTAACTAAATCCGAAACTCCATAACTACCACCAATTACAAACACTATGTCTTTGGATTCATTTTCTAGTTTTTCTAAATATTTAGAATATTCAAGTGAATCCATAAAATCGCCTTGCACATCTAGCAACACAACAAAGTCGCTTGGCTTTATTTGTTTTAAGATATCTTGAGACTCTTTTTCTTTATCTTTGACCTTAATTTCAATAACTTGGATTTTAGGAAGTTGCTTTAAGTAAAACTCAATTCCTGCTTTGATGTGGTTTTCTCTGATTTTGTCAACTGCGATTAAAGTCATTTAAAACACCACCTTTGTAATTTTTTTTGAATCTACTAACTTAAAGTCTAAATTAGTAGGATCAGAAATACACTCAACCAAAGCAGACTCAATGGCCTGGCGTGAATTGCATTCTTGACTGATGTGTCCAATAAACCAGAAACACTTTTCTTCGCGAGGTCTTAGAATTTCTATCAAGCAAGCAGCCTGTTGATTTGAAAGATGTCCGTAGTCTGATGAAATTCTTTGTTTTAAAGAAAGCGGGCGTTTGGAGTTTTTAAGCAAATTATAGTCATAGTTGCCTTCTACAAAAAAGAACTGACTGCCTTTGATTTTTTGAGTTGTTGAACTTGGCAGACTGCCTGTGTCTGTGATGTGGACGTATTTTGAGTTTTTACTCCAAAAAAAGACGCCACAAGGCTCGGCTGCGTCGTGGATTGTAGGAACTAGCGAAAAGTTTAATTCACCTAGTTTAAAATCCGCTAAATATTGGTGTGTGGTAAAAAGATAATCTTCAATTTTATGCTTTTCAATCAATGCTTTTTTAGTGCCACGTGTCGTAATTCTCTGGATGTGTGGATCCTTAGACATAAGACCGTGTAAACCACTTGCGTGGTCTGAGTGTTCGTGCGAAATAAACACATATTTAACCAAATTTGCGTCAATTTCTAGTTCTTTAAGACATTTTTCAAAGTATTTAACCGAAATTCCGAAGTCTATCATAAAAATAAGCCCAGAAAAACGGTATAAAACACAGTTGCCGGCGGAACTACTTTTTAAGGAAAATACATTTAAATTAAGCATCTTTTATTTTGAATAAAACCTCTTATATGTTATATTATACGTGTTATGTTTTAAATTAAAACTAAAGGAGATTTTATGACTATAAACCCATTTAAAAAACTTTTTGCCTTTGTTTTAGTGCTAGTATCTGCATTTACTTTAGCATCATGCCGTTCGCTAAATTTAAATGTACTTAACCCCGATACTGTTTACGCCAAAACAGGTAAATATAACGTAACAAACCGCGAACTTTACAATAGACTAAGATATACCGCAGGTTCTTTTTTATATGAACTTGCCAACCGCCAAATCTACAAAGAATACTTAAAGAAGGTTAACTTCGCAGACACTAAAATTTATGAATACGCAAAAGAGGCTATCTTAAAAGAAATTCTTGGAGTTGGCGAACTTAAGGATTTAAAAAAATACTTAAGAACCAGCAAAATCAAAGACGAACAAATTCTTGAAAAAACTACTAAGTTTTTAGACAAGTTAGTCCTTGAAGGCAAAGTTCCAAATACTAACGTAGCAGACCTTGCACAAGAACTGACTCAAACTATTCGTGAAGACAAACGTCTACCTGACTACCTACTTCAAGCCAGAGACTTAAAAGTTGCTGAATACTTATTTGCCAAAGACCAAATTAAAAAGGATCTTGCCAACAAAAGAAGCGACTACTATGTAACTGACAAAAAAATCAAAAACTACTACAAATCAACTTACCGCTACCAAGACTACACAGTTTCTTTCTTAAAAGTTGATCTGCTAAACACTAAAGAATTTGAAACTATCATGCGTTTATTTAAAATCAAACGTGCTGCTAACAACGTTTGGTATGAAATTCCAGATGTTAACAAAATTCTACAAGAGAAAAAATTAGAAGAAGATGTTAACAAATATGTTAAAAAAATCTTAACTGACAACCCAAAAATTTTTGGCACAGTTAAAAACGACGGTACATCTCAATTAAATAAATATCAATTAAACGAATTCTACACACTTTACGAAATCAAAGAAAGTCGTAAAGCAGAAGACGGAAAAGCCGATGTTGCTCTTGATAGCCGCTACCAAAAAAATGCAGATGACAAGAAAAACTACGACGACAAAAAAGAAATTTTAAAACGTTTTATTGAAATTTATAATCTATTCCAACCAGACGACAAAAAAATCGAAATTAGTCCTGAAGGCAAAATCGTTAATAAATTAACTAAAGAAGTTCTTGAGTCTACTAAAGAAATGAAATACAAAGACTTTGAAGACACCGGACTTAGAGACTACATCTACTCACTTGACTTAAAAGACAACGGTGCTCGTCGTTATTCTCAAGACATTCAAAGAAAAAACAACAAAAACTTCCTTGCCTACCTACTTTCTTCAAATAAAGACCAAGTAGACAACGAAAAAATCTACAACAAAAAAGACGATAAATTCCAAAAAACTGACGAGGCTAAAGCAGTTCAGGAAAAAATTCGCAAAATCTTAGAAGAAAAAGCGCTAGACGACGCCTACATTAAACAAGCAAATGAAAAAATGCTTGCCAAAGTTAAAGTACACGTTAACGACAATGTAATGTACGCACAAACCAGAGCACTATTTAAAAACGTTGCTCACAAATCATCTAAAACCGACATTCTTTCTTTCAAAAAATCATCTGTTTATCTAAACGATTTAAAAACAGAATTAAACCCAATTTCGTTAAAAGATTTCTTTGAACATGTTAAAAAAATTATTGGTCCTGGTGCTGCTCGCGATATACTTGGTGAAAAATTCATTTTAGATAACTACCAAGCAAAAATTACTGACAAAATGAAAAAAGACATCAAAAAAGCCATTAAATCAGAAATCAACTCATTTTCTCAAAACCAATTTGCAAGCAACAAACTACCTTCTTCAATTGGAGTGTATGAGTTTTACATCAAATACTACAATGTAGAGAAATATTCAGAAATCTACAACAAAAAAATCCTGCAAAAAGCAATTGAGCTATACAGACTAGATCCAGATGTGCTTAACTACGAAACTCTAACTAAACGCGCAAACCGTTTATTTAAAGAATACGCAAACGTAGACCTTGCTCATTTACTTGCTTATTTTGATACAAATCTAGACGGCAAACACAACGAAAAAATCACTGCAGATACTTTAACTGCTGAACAAATCAAAACACTTTCTAAACTACTTAAATACGCAATTAAGCAAGCCTATGAAAACCGCGTTGACAAGATGTACGACACACTTGATGAAATCGCGAAGAAGTTCAATTCAATTCCGCGTCTAACTCCGTACGACGCTTACGAAAAAAACACTCAAACTCTTGACAACAAAACAAAAGAAAAATTAAACTTTGGCGATGATTTAAAACTAGAAGACTTAGTTAAACTAAGAAACGCTGGTGTAACTCTAAAAGCAGAGAAGTTAAACAAAGTTAAAAACTCTAAAAACGACTTTGGCCAAAGCTCTAAATTTGACGAAAGATTTATGCGCCATGCTCTAGACTTTTATCGTCAATTGCTTGGAACTAAGAAACCTTATGAGGCTTCACTTGAAAATCCAGTAATTGAATATGCTTCAGAGGCTCAAAACTCAGCAGACTTCACAAAAGAACAACTTAAAAAACTAGAATCAAGCTTTGGTTTCCACGTGCTAGCTGGTCTTTCTTTAGAAAAAGCACCAACTACTGAAGGTCCAAAAGACACAATTAAACGCTTTAAAGAAAAAGGTCTAAATCTTGACAACTCTAAAAAAGACGAACTTACAGTTGGACAAATCAAAACTTACTTCTTAAGTGATTTCAATGACTACCGTCCAGACCTTCCAACTAACTTAGTAAACGTGCTTAACAA